>JUNU01000012.1 GCA_001067655.1 Neisseria lactamica | reverse complement strand
CGCTCCAGACGGTACGCTGGCTTTTCAGACGACCCATGGGGTCGTAGTCGTACAGGCTGCTGATGCTGCCCTGCGTCCTTTGGATTTCGCGGTGCAGTTTGTCGCGCTCGATGTCGGTTATGACTTCTCCGTCGAGGCTGATTTGGTGCAGGTGTCCGCTGCCGTAGTACAGGTAATCGATATGGCGGCCGTCGGGCAGGATGGTGCGGATGCGGTTGTCCAACGGGTCGTATCGGTAGCCTACGGTGGCGCTTTGGCCGTTGTGGACGGTCGTTTCGCCGATGAGGCGGTCGAGTTCGTCGTAGGCGAGTTCGACGCTGCTGTGATGGTTGCGGGCTTTGGTCAGGTTGCCGGTAATCGGGTCGTAGTCGAAACGGGTGCGGCTGATGCCTTCGTCTTTGCTTTGCCCGTTTTTGTGGGACACTTTGCGGCTTTGTTTTTCGATCAGTTGGCCGAGGATGTTGCGTTTGAAATGGTGGATGTGCCAAGTCTCGGGACGGTCTTTCAGACGACCTTTATCGGTGCTTTGGCCGTATTCGGTCTGTTGGACCAGTTGTCCGGCGGCATCGTAGCCGTAGGCGGTGATTTTGCCGTCCCAGCCGGTTTCTTGGATCAGGTTGTCGGTTTGGTCGTAATCGAGACGGTAGGTTTCGCCGTTTTCGTTGGTGAGGACGGTCAGACGGCGGGCTTTGTCGTAGGCGTAGGCGAAGGTATGGCCCA
>JUNU01000178.1 GCA_001067655.1 Neisseria lactamica | reverse complement strand
TACTGTCTGCGGCTTCGTCGCCTTGTCCTGATTTAAAGTTAATCCACTATATCAGTCTCCTCTTTCGCGGCTTGATGCTCTTTTTTGAAGCACTTTTTTGTCTCCGAAGGGAATCATTTTGATAGAAGCACGTTTTTTGACCTTTATCATTTAGACTAAAAAATCTTATTTACTTTTGCAATCCACTCGATTACATTACCGTTTAATGCAATTTATTACATTAATTAACATATATATTGTATAAATATACATTATTCATCTATCGAAAATTCTATTTCGATTAATAATACTCTTTATCACTTTGCGTGCAATATATGACGGAATTTGACTTTATCAGACAATATTTGCAAAAACAGAAAAGCAGCGGTTTAATTTTGGGAATTGGCGACGATGCCGCGATTATCCGCCCAAGTCACGGATTTGATTTATGTTTTAGCGCGGACATGCTGTTAAAAGACAGACATTTTTTTTCTGACACCGCTCCGGAAGATTTGGCATGGAAAATGCTTGCTGTCAATATATCCGATATGGCCGCGATGGGTGCAACCCCGAAATGGGTGTTATTAAGTGCCGGATTGCCCGAATTGGACGAAAATTGGCTGAAACGTTTTTGTGACAGCTTTTTCAGTTTGGCACAGCGCTTCGGCATTACCCTAATCGGTGGCGACACGACCAAAGGCGATTTGGTATTCAACGTCACCATTATCGGCGAGCTTCCGCAAGGACAAGCCCTACGGCGCGATGCCGCGAAAGACGGCGACGATATTTGGGTATCGGGTCAAATCGGATCAGCAGCAGCCGCTTTAAACTGCCGCCTGAACACACACACACTACCACCCGATTTGTTCGACCGCTGCCATGACAAGCTGCTCCGTCCGGAGCCTAGAGTGGGATTGGGACAGGCGCTTCTGCCCATTGCCCATGCCGCTCAAGATATTTCGGACGGTCTGGCACAAGACCTCGGTCACATTTTGACCGCGTCATCGGTCGGAGCGGAAATTTCGGCAAATGCGCTGCCGGTTTTAGAAGAATTGAAAAACGTCTTACCGCAGGAAAGCTGGCTCTCTTGCGCACTGGCAGGCGGCGATGATTACGAACTGGTTTTCACCGCCCCCGAATGCCGGCGCAGCGAGATTCAGACAATAGCCGGACAATGCGGCGTAGCAGTAACGCCCATCGGGAAAATAAATAATACAGGTCGTCTGAAAATAATAGATTCCAATGGCGGCGAATTAAAACTGACTTCATTAGGATTTGATCACTTTGGCTGAATTTAAACCTACTTTTGACTGGTTGAAGCAGCGCCCGTTATGCCTGTTGGCATTCGGATTCGGCAGCGGCCTCGCACCCGTCGCACCCGGCACATTCGGAACGATGGCGGCGCTGCCGATAGCATTTCTTTTGGTTTTAATCGGTATCGACGGCTGGATTCTGGCTTTTTTGTGTGTCGCCCTGTTTATGTGGGGAATCCGCATTTGCAACCACACCGAAAAGGCGCTCGGCATCCAAGACTACGGCGGTATCGTTTGGGACGAAATGGTGGCGATGCTTCTGATTCTGGCTTTTGTGCCTTTTAAATGGAATTGGTGGCTGGCGGCATTTATTCTGTTCCGCTTGTTTGATTCGATCAAACCTTGGCCGATCAAATGGTTTGACCGGCACGTACACGGCGGATTCGGCATTATGTTGGACGACATCATAGCCGCCATCATGACCTTGATAGTTTTAGGCATTGCCGCCTGGATTATCTGATTTTTTCAACACACTTATTTGAAGCCATAAGACTTCAAACGCATCGCAAACATCGGTGCAAACAAAAAACACTATTACGGGACAACAAAAATGAACGAAATCGAAATCAATGTTCAACCACGCTACGTTGCGGGTCAAAGCGATGTCTATCGCGACCGCTATGCCTTCAACTATGTGATTACCATCTGCAACCGCAGCAACGATGTCATTACGCTGCGCCAGCGTTTCTGGGAAATCACCGACGGACACGGAGCGACCGAGCCGGTAGGTCATTCCGGTCTGATTGAAGAACAGCCAGTCCTTTATCCGGGCGAGGCTTATGAGTACAACAGCGGCTCTCAACTCTGCACCCCTTGGGGCAGTATCGAAGGCGCATACGAGTTTGAAGACAGCATCGGCGAACGCTTTATCGTCGGCGTGCCGAAGCTGGAATTCAAAGCAGGCTTCACCCTGCAATAAACACCGAGCAAAAACAATACAGATCGGGAAAACCAAAGGTCGTCTGAAAGATTAAGGGGCTTTCAGACGACCTTTTTTATCTAGGGGCTGTCGATACTCAACAGTCTCAGTGTCTTTTTATAGTGGATTAAATTTAAATCAGGACAAGGCGAGGCAACGCCGTACTGGTTCAAAGTTAATCCACTATACCGAAGCAATGCCGCGTCGTATCTTATTGGAAACGCCCCCTCTTGACCTGCATCTGCCCTTTGCCCAACTGCGCCGCCAAGCCGTGATTGCGCAAAGCATGGGTCAGCGCGATGGCGAGTCCGTCAGCGGCATCCGCTTGCGGCGTACCCGACAGTGACAGCATCTGCACCACCATATGCTGCACTTGCTCTTTCGCCGCCTTGCCCTTCCCGACCACCGCCTGCTTGACCTGCAAAGCCGTATATTCAAACACAGGCAAATCTTCCATCACCAACACCGCCAATGCCGCCCCACGCGCCTGCCCCAGCATCAGCGTGGACGCCGGATTCACATTGACAAACACCTGTTCCACCGCCGCCTGATGCGGGCGGTATTGCTGCACAATCTCCCTAATATGACGCGCAATCACGGCGATACGCTCCGCCAACGGCGCATTCGGCGGCGTTTTGATACAGCCTGAAGCCACATAAAAATGTTCCCTGCCGCATACGTCGATCACGCCGAAACCGGTCACCCGACTGCCGGGGTCTATGCCCAAAATGCGGACGCTTTTTTGTACAGTCATCTCAGTTTCTTATTCCCATATCGTCAATCAACCTCGCGTCTTCTCCAGCATATAGTGGATTAACAAAAATCAGGACAAGGCGACGAAGCCACAGACAGTACAG
>JUNU01000177.1 GCA_001067655.1 Neisseria lactamica | reverse complement strand
TTTGAGCTAAGGCGAGGCAACGCCGTACTGGTTTAAAGTTAATCCACTATATAAAAATATATTATCCATCCTGCCTTATCCCATTTTATGAGCAAACAGCCCAACAGCGCAGACCCAGCCGAAATCCCGCAAGACCAAACCGTCCTCCGCAGCAATACCGACAACGCGCCGCGTTCCGCCATCCACCAGACGCTTTATTCCGCCGATACGTTTGCCCAACACGATTATCTCGCGGGTAAAAAACTGCCCGACATTGCCCGCCCGCAAGCGGGGCAGACCAACTGGCTGCATTTCGTCGGCATCAACGACGCCGCGCTGCTCAAACACGCGCTGGAGCCTTACGGCATCCACGAGCTGGTCATTGAAGACATCCTCAGCCGCAAACAGCGCCCCAAAATCGAAGACTACGACAATTATCTGTTTATCGCCGCGCAGGTCTACCACTACACCGCCGCCGGCAAACTGAATTCCGACCAAGTTTATCTGATTATCGGCAAGGATTTCGTGTTGTCGTTCCAGCAAAAACCGCTGGGGCTGTTCAGCCAGCTGCGCCGCCAAATGAGCGAGAACCTGCGCGGCATCCTCGGCAAAAACACCGCCTTCCTCGCCTATTGCCTGCTCGACCGCATCGTGGACGACTATTTCATCGTCTTGGAAGAGTACAACAACCGCGTCGAAGCCATAGACAAATCCCTGTTTAAAAATGAAAACAGCGACATTCTGGGTAAAATCCACCGCCTCAAGCGCGATGCCGTCCGCCTGCGCCGCACGCTCTTGCCTTTGCGCGACGTGTTCTATCAGCTTGCCGTGCGCGGCGATTTTGCCATTTTCAAAGGCGAATCCACCGTATATCTGCGCGACGTGTACGACCACAACATGCAGCTTCTCGAATCGCTCGACGCCTCGCGCGATATGGTGTTGAGCATGATGGACATCTACCTTTCCTTCCAATCCAACCGCATGAATCAGCAGATGCGCGTCCTGACCGTCATCACCATCATCTTCATGCCGCTGACCGTCATCACGGGCATCTACGGCATGAACTTCGACAACATGCCCGAGCTGCATTGGCATTACGGCTATTTTATCGTTTTAGGTGTGATGCTGTGCATCATCGTCGGGCTGCTGATTTTCTTCTCACGCAGAAAATGGTTATAAACCCATAAAAAAATCCAATTTCCGTATATTCATATATTAAATACAATCGGCAAGGTCGTCTGAAAACCATCCCAACCACTGAACGGCCGCCCGTCTAACACAAACATTCATTTTTAAAAGAGGAATACCATGGACCAAACCCGCCAACTCCCTTCACACGAACTCATCATGTCCGAACTGATGATGCCGGACACCGCCAATTTCAGCGGCAACGTCCACGGCGGCGAACTTTTGCGCCTGCTCGACCAAGTCGCTTATTCCTGCGCCAGCCGTTACAGCGGCAACTACTGCGTTACCCTGTCTGTCGATAAAGTCTTGTTTAAAGAGCCGATACACGTCGGCGACTTGGTAACTTTCTACGCCAGCGTCAACTACACGGGCAGAACATCCATGGAAATCGGCATCCGTGTCGAAGCGCAAAACATCCGCACCGGCGAAGTGCGCCATACAAACAGCTGCTACTTCACCATGGTCGCGGTCGAAGACGGCAAACCCGTTCCTGTCCCACCGTTGGAAATCACCACCGAACGCCAACGCTGCCGCTATGAAAAAGCCAAAAAACGCAAAGCCTTGAGCCTCCAGGCATCCGATGAAGCTTCTTGCGGATGCTGAAAACGGACGGATAAAACGGATTACAAGACAAAGGTCGTCTGAAAACCATGTTTCAGGTTTTCAGACGACCTTTTTATTTGACGGATAAGGACATTATCGAAACCGCGTTTGTCGAAGCAGTTTCAGACGACCTTCTTCAATAGGGCAAACCCTTACGCTTCTTCCGCTTTGCTGCGGATAATCAGAAGCGGCAGGTGGCTTTGGCGCATAACGGTTTCGGCGAAGCTGCCCATCAGGAGGTGCATCAGGCCGGTGCGGCCGTGTGTGCCGAGTACCAGCAGGTCGGCGCCGTTTTCATCGGCGTAATCGACCAAGTCCTGCGCCATTTCGCGTGCGCCTTTGTTGGCGACCAGCAGGTGTTTGACAATGTTTTCCACGCCGTTTTCGCGGGCGGTTTTTTCAGCGAAGTCCAAAACTTCGTTGCCTTGGGCGACGGCGGCGGCCTCGTAGCTTTCGTGTTGCAGGAATTCGGGGGCGAGCGCCATGTATTCGGCGGGATTGGCAACGTGTACCAAAGTCAGGCGGGCGTTGTTGACGCTTGCCAACTCGGCGGCGTGTTTCAGGGCGTTGAGGGAAGTTTCGCTGCCGTCAACGGCTACAACCAGATGTTTGTACATAGTTCATTCTCCTTTTGCGCCGCAGGCGGCACTTTGTTTCATGCGGTTGGGAAGGGTCCGATATGAAACGATTATAGACTCTTTCGGGCTGCTGCAACAGCCCGTCTGCTTTCCAGTATAATATGTGTCGCATTCGTCCGCAGCGTTTTGCGTTGATTTTCATTCATTTATTGATATATCACAAGGTTGGGTATGAACGACACCGTTTTTCTTCCTTCGCGCCGTTTCGGCGGTATTGCCAGACTCTACGGAGATGAAGCACTGGCGCGGTTTTCGCGCGCGTACGTCTGCGTGGTCGGCGTGGGCGGGGTAGGCTCTTGGGCGGTGGAGGCTTTGGCGCGGACGGGCATCGGTCGTTTGACCTTGATTGATTTGGACAATGTCGCCGAGTCCAATGTCAACCGCCAGCTTCATGCGCTGACCGACGATTTCGGCAAGGCGAAGGTGACGGCGTTGTGCGAACGCATTGCCCAAATCAATCCGCAATGCGAAGTAGAGGAAATCGAGGATTTTGTGACGGAAGACAATCTGGAAACGCTTTTCAGACGACCTTTCGATTTTGTGATCGACGCGATAGACCAAGTGCGCGTCAAGGCGGCGATGGCGGCTTATTTTGTGCGGCACAATCAGCCGTTTATCCTCAGCGGCGGCGCGGGCGGACAGAAAAATCCGGCGTTGATTCAAACCGCCGATTTGAGCCGCGTTACCCACGACCCGCTGCTTGCCAACCTGCGCTACACCTTGCGCAAACGCTACGGCTTCAGCCGCGATACCAAAGAAAAAATGCGCGTGCAGTGTGTGTTCTCGACTGAGAACATTACGCCGCCGCAATCGGGCGAAGCGTGTTCGACCGATACCGTGCCGCAAGGGCTGTCCTGCGCGGGCTATGGCGCGAGTATGCTGGTGACGGCTTCGTTCGGTCTGTACTGCGCGCAGGCGGCGGTAGAACATATTGCGGGACGGAAGTGAGATGAACCGATTTTTTAAAACCTATTTTATCGCCAGCTTGATTTATGCGGTTGTCTTCGGTTTGCTGGTGTACAGTGTCGGTTTGCTGTTTTCAGGATTCGAATGTTTTGATATTGACGCTGACAATGAACAGTATGCAGAGTATTGTCTGCGAGCTGCTGAAATGTCGGCTTTTGAGAAAGTGTCTTTGAAGTTTTTCTTCTTTCCGTTTTTATCTGTAATGTTATTGTCTATACTCAATGCCGGCATTATGAAGTGGACCAAACGCTGTACAACTTCGACGACTCTTGCCTTGCCTATTGTCGAATGGTTGATTGTTTGGTTTGTTTTTTTACTGTGGGAGTGGAGTAGTCTGGATAGTAGTTGGACGGCAATAACGGGACTTCTTTTTTTCGGATTGCCTGTTTATGGCATGGCAGCAGTTCAAGCCCTGAGTGTGTTGGTCTCTTCTGCAAATGCCAATCAGAAAATTTGATGTGGGTTTAAGCCTTTTGAAATTTATTTTTTCAGACGACCTTTTTTGCCTATGAACCGATTTTTTAAAGCCTATTTTATCGCCAGCCTGATTTATGCGGTGTGGTTCGGCGTGTTGATGTATGCCGTCGATCCGATGTTTGGCGCAATGGGATGCGACATGCAGTCGGGCGATTATTTGTGTTTTCAGGACGGCTCTCCGCGGCCGTTTACCAATTTCCTTTATCCTTTCCTGTCCGTTCCGATATTCAGCCTTTTGCACGCTGCCATCATGAAGTGGCGCAAACGCTGCTCGGTCGGGATGATTTGGTTTTTGGTCGGCTGCGAATGGCTGCTATTGTCGGTTTGGATAATCGCAATGCTTGCGCGCGATGGCTTTGTGTTTTCCCGCGATGCCGTTACGGTGCTGACTGGTTCGTTTTTCGCCGTTTTGCCGCTGCTGGGCATGGCGTTGGCGCAAACGCTTGCCATTGCCATCGCTTCTTTGAAAGGCCAACGCAAAAAAGGCTGATTTTTGTTTTGCCGCATTCGTTTTGACGAAACCCGCTGCGTTTTCAGACGACCCCGTTATTGATTAACCATCCATCGAACCTAATAAGAAAAAGCTCCTCTAAACATGCCTTCAGAACACCTTATCTCTTCCGCTGCGGCAACGTCGTCTGAACACACTGTCGCGTGGGTATTCGGCCAACCCGTAACCGATTTGCCTCAGGATTTGTTTATTCCGCCCGATGCTTTGAAGGTTGTCCTAAGCAGCTTCCAAGGGCCTTTGGATTTGCTGCTTTACCTTATCCGCAAACAGAATATCGACGTTCTCGATATTCCGATGGTGAAGATTACCGAGCAATATCTGCACTATATCGCCCAAATGGAAGCGTATCAGTTTGATTTGGCGGCGGAATATCTTTTGATGGCGGCGATGCTGATTGAAATCAAATCGCGCCTGCTCTTGCCGCGTCCCGAAGAGGTCGAGGATGAAGAGGCGGATCCGCGTGCCGAGCTGGTGCGCCGCCTTTTGGCTTACGAACAGATGAAGCTGGCGGCGCAGGGTTTGGATGCGTTGCCGCGCGCGGGACGGGATTTTGCTTGGGCGTATCTGCCGTTGGAAATCGCGGTCGAGGCGAAGCTGCCGGAGGTGTATGTCGCCGATTTGACGCAGGCGTGGTTGGGCATTTTGTCGCGGGCGAAACATACGCGCAGCCATGAAGTGATTCAGGAAACAATTTCCGTGCGCGCGCAGATGACGGCGGTTTTACGTCGTCTGAACGAGAGCGGGATATGCAAATTCAGCGATTTGTTCAAACCGGAGCAGGGCGCGGCGTATGTGGTCGTCAATTTCATCGCGCTCTTGGAGCTTGCCAAAGAAGGCTTGGTCCGCATCGTCCAGCCGGACAGCTACGGCGAAATCGAAATCAGCCTGAAACAGGAAAATTTAGAACACTCGGAAGCAGAAGAGGGCGTTTCAGACGACCCCTCCGCCGATGTTGAAGACGAAACAGCATGATGATTTCACGCTTGGCAAACCCATACCCATTTCCATCAACTGCCCTTTATATAGTGGATTAACAAAAATCAGGACAAGGCGACGAAGCCACAGACAGTACAG
>JUNU01000176.1 GCA_001067655.1 Neisseria lactamica | reverse complement strand
GGCAGCCACCTCTTGCAGGAAGTCCACCCGGACGGCAGGTATACCTATATCTACGCCGATCCAAGCAACTACGAACCGCTGGCGCAAGTCCGCGATTGGACAACCGCAGACGGAGAAAACCGACAACAAACCCACTACTTCCACTGCGACCAAATCGGCATTCCTAGGGAGATGACCGATAAGGACGGCAACCTCTTATGGTTCGGCAGCTACACCGGCTGGGGTCGTCTGAAAGAGGAAACCAAGGTAACGGATGGTGCTTACCAGCCCTTCCGCCTGCAAAACCAGTATGCCGACCGTGAAACGGGGCTGCATTACAACTTC
>JUNU01000175.1 GCA_001067655.1 Neisseria lactamica | reverse complement strand
TCTGTACTGTCTGCGGCTTCGTCGCCTTGTCCTGATTTAAATTTAATCCACTATGCGTAGGCGGGAGCGGGAATGACGGTAGCCAGACAGAAATCTATGCCACGACGCGCAACCACCTGCCCCCTCTCCCGTCCGGCGGGAGAGGGTTGGGGAGAGGGTGGCTTTACGGGCTGCACCAATTTGATTTTGCCTAAAGCCGCGAAGCCATCCCCATCCTAACCTTCCTCCGCAGGACGGGGGAAGGGACAAGGTTGCTGATACGGTAAAAGGTCGTCTGAAACTGAAAATTTGGTTTCAGACGACCTCTTCTCATAATCAGAACATGCTAAATACCCCGCCAGATAGGGAAGGGCAGGTTGCCGTTGAAGCAACGAGTAGCGTGATATCCCGATCAGCATGATACTGCTTAAAGACGGATGGAGCAGGCAGATGGTTGTATGGATTGTTGCAAACGGGAGCGTTGCAATTTGAGATGGAAAAAGCCGAGTCCTGTTTATGCAGAACCCGGCTTAATAGGGAGCGCCTGAATAGGCTTTTACGGGCGTCCGAGATTTGAGGCGTAGTTTAGATTCAAATTCAGACGACCTGTTGTGACATCGGATTGCTTAACGCAGTTCTGTATGCAGGCGGCTGAGGAGCGTAGAGGCATCGCTGCCTTTATATGCGCTGCCGTCTTTATTCAAGAGGCTGATGCGTGAACCGCCGTTGACAGGCTCGACGAATACGATGATTTCGGGGTAGGCGGCAGGTTTCTCAATTTTTTTGCCTTTGCCCAGCATACGGCCGAAGAAGCCCGGTTTTTTCGTGGAAACGGCGTCGCTTTCGTTAGGCGCCTGTTGAACCAAGAAGGCGTGACGTTCGATGTTTTGGCCCAAGACATTCAAGCCGATGCGGTCGAGGGCAAGCGCGGTGCGGCGCCAGTTGCGGCCGTAGTCGCCGGAGACGAGCAGGGTGTTGCCGTCGATTCGAGCCAATTCGCTGCCGCTGCGTTTGGCAACGCTTTGGGTCAGCGCGTTCTCAGCTTGTTGCTGATCGACGCCCAAGTATTGCATGAAGCGTGCGAGGAAGGCGGCTTCAAGGTTGGGGTCGTTGGCGGCAGGCTGCCACATGGTCGTGTCTTTTTTCTTGTCGGCGTAAACTTCTTTCATACCTTTGTGGGCGAAGAAGACGTCGGTCGTGCCGTTTCTGCCTTGTTCGATGCGGATGATGAATTTATCGCGCTCGCTGGTGGAGTAGACACCGCCCATGCCGACTTTGTCCAAGAGGCGGCGCAAGCCGTCTTGCGGGATTTTGGCGCGGTTTTCGGCCCATTCGGTTTCCATTTGACCGATGCCGGGTTCTTCGGATTTGATGTCGAAGCCGTTTTCTTGCCAGAATGCTTTCAACAGAGGCCAAATTTCGGCAGGGGATTTGCCTTGGACTTCAACCCAGCGTTGGTTGCCATCGCGCTCCAAACGGACGCCTTTGACGGATTTGAGGACTTCGGAATTCGCGGCTTGTTGGGTTGCCGATGTGCGGCGGCTCAGGTCGCTGGCGCGGACGGCACCGCTGCCGGCGGGTACTTGATAGAGGTTGCCTTGATCGGGATTGTTCAAATCAGGCGGTACTTCTAATTTGACGATTTTGCGGGTCTGGGTTTGGTAATCCAGCTTGGGCAGGTCTTTTTTGTTGCCCGAACAAGCGGTCATGCTGATCAGGGCGATTGCTACGACGACAGGTTTCATATAGGTCATATTGGTTTCCTGTGGGATGTGATGGGTTAACGGCAGGTCGTCGGAAAACTTGGAAACGGTTTTCAGACGACCTTTGCGGTTTATGCGGTGAGTTGTCCGGATTCTTGCAATGCGGCGCGGACTTTTGCCTGTCCGGCTTCGGTCAGGGGAACGAGCGGCAGGCGGACATAAGGTTCGCATTTACCCAATGCGGATACGCCCCATTTGGGCGCGGCAGGGCTTGGTTCGCAGAACATAGTGTTATAAATCGGAATCAGGTGGTCATTTAATTGACGAGCGGTCGCAATATCGCCTGCAAGGGCGGCGCGGCACATATCGGCGAAGAGTTTGGGGGCGACATTGGCGGCAACGGTTACGACGCCTTTCCCGCCGCAGAGCATGAAGGGCAGGCCGGTTGGGTCGTCGCCGGAAAGGATGGTGAAACCTTCGGGCGCGTGTTTGATCAGTTCGAGATTGTTGCCGATGTTGCCGCTGGCTTCTTTGACGCCGACGATATTCGGGATTTTTGCGAGGCGCAGGATGGTGTCGTTGGTCATACTGACGACGGTGCGGCCGGGTACGTTGTAGATAATCATCGGAATCGACGTGGCTTCGGCGATGGTTTTGAAATGTTGGTAAATGCCTTCTTGGGAGGGCTTGTTGTAATAGGGGACGACGGAAAGGGTGTAGTCTGCGCCGGCTTTTTCGGCGGCGCGGGAGAGCGCGATGGCTTCGAGGGTGTTGTTGGCGCCGGTGCCGGCGATAACGGGAACGCGCTTGTTGACGTGTTTGACCGTTTCTTCGATTACGCTTAAATGTTCTTCGACGGAGAGGGTGGCGGATTCGCCTGTCGTGCCGACGGCGACGATGCCGTCAGTACCGCTTTCGATGTGCCAATCGATCAAATCGCGGAGTTGTTCGTAATGGATGCTGCCGTCTTGATTCATGGGTGTAATCAGGGCAACCAAGCTACCTTGTAACATACGGAAACCTTTTTATTCATTGTGTGAGGTCGATTATGCTTCGGATTGTAGCTTACTTTGTTGTTTGTGTGAAACATATCGGCCGGACGGTTGGTTTGCGAGCTTAAGGGCTATCATATCTTAATAAATAATATTTTTTATAATCATAAAATTATTGGTTTTGGGCGGTGGAAATGCTGTCAAGAATTAAAATGTGTTAAGCGTATGAAGACCGTCTAAAAATGAGGAATTGTCTAGAGCGGAAATTCAAAGAGATTTGAATTTGAATAGCCGAAGATGTTTTTGCACTGGAGTATTTGAATTGATAAGGAATCTTTGATTCGCTACAATTTCGTTCCTTAAAAATTTTTAACGCTTCATGGCGGACAGGAAGACTGCAATGGCTGAAACAATGAAAAAACAGGCGGATTCGCCTGATTTGGTGTACGGTTTGGAGGATAAACCGCCATTCGGAAATGCCTTATTAAGCGCGATCACGCATCTTTTGGCGATTTTTGTGCCGATGATTACGCCCGCGCTGATTGTGGGCGGCGCGCTGGAATTACCGGTGGAGATGACGGCGTATCTCGTGTCGATGGCGATGGTCGCGTCAGGTGTCGGCACTTATTTGCAGGTCAACCGATTCGGGCCGGTTGGTTCGGGGATGCTGTCCATCCAGTCGGTGAATTTCTCGTTCGTTACCGTCATGATTGCGCTCGGCGCGGGGATGAAAGAGGGCGGATTGACCAAGGATGCGATGATTTCGACGCTGTTGGGCGTGTCGTTTGTCGGCGCGTTTTTAGTGTGTTTCTCGGCGTGGCTTCTGCCGTATTTGAAAAAAGTGATTACGCCGACGGTCAGCGGCGTGGTCGTGATGCTGATTGGTCTGAGTTTGGTACACGTCGGCATTACCGATTTCGGCGGCGGCTTTGGTGCGAAGGCGAACGGCACGTTCGGCTCGATAGAAAACTTGGGGCTGGCGTCGCTGGTGTTGCTGATTGTGTTGATCTTCAACTGCATGAAAAACCCGCTGTTGCGCATGAGCGGCATCGCGGTCGGGCTGATTGTCGGCTACATCGTCGCGCTGTTTTTGGGCAAGGTAGATTTTTCCGCGCTACAAAACCTGCCGCTGGTTACGCTGCCCGTACCGTTTAAATACGGTTTTGCTTTTGACTGGCACGCGTTTATTGTGGCGGGCGCGATTTTCCTGTTGAGCGTGTTTGAGGCGGTCGGCGATTTGACCGCGACGGCAATGGTGTCCGACCAGCCGATTGAAGGCGAGGAATACACCAAACGCCTGCGCGGCGGCGTGTTGGCGGACGGTTTGGTATCGGTGATTGCGACGGCTTTAGGTTCGCTGCCGCTGACCACCTTCGCGCAAAACAACGGCGTGATTCAGATGACCGGCGTGGCTTCGCGCCATGTGGGCAAATATATTGCCGTGATTTTGGTGTTGCTGGGTTTGTTCCCCGTTGTCGGACGCGCGTTTACGACGATTCCGAGTCCGGTTTTAGGCGGCGCGATGGTTTTGATGTTCGGCTTGATTGCGATTGCGGGCGTGCGGATTTTGGTCAGCCACGGCATACGCAGGCGCGAGGCGGTGATCGCGGCGACGTCGGTCGGTTTGGGCTTGGGCGTGGCGTTTGAACCGGAAGTGTTTAAAAACCTGCCTGTCTTGTTCCAAAACTCCATTTCCGCCGGCGGCATTACGGCGGTTATTCTGAACCTGCTTTTGCCGGAAGATAAAACCGACAAAGTCGTCAAAATCGATACCGAGGGGCTGGAGCATTAAGTCTCAAACGTAAACAAAAAGGTCGTCTGAAAATTTGATTTTCAGACGACCTTTTATATCGGAATTGGATTGAAACCAGATTCGGTAAAAGAAGTCGGTTTGTGATTTATTTGCCGATGGTGACGCGCTTGATGATGACCGGTTTGACGGGGACGTTTTGATGGAAGCCGCGAGTCGCAGTCGGGGTTTTGCTGATTTGTTGCACGACATCCATGCCCGAAGTCACTTTGCCGAAGACGGCATAGCCGTAGCCTTGCGGGGTTTTGTTTTTGAAGTCGAGGAATGCGTTGTCGGCAGTGTTGATGAAGAACTGGCTGGTGGCGGAATTAGGATCGCCGGTGCGCGCCATGGCGATAGTGCCGACGGTGTTTTTCAAGCCGTTGTCCGCTTCGTTGTTGATGGCTTTGTCTGTGGCTTTTTGGGCAAGGTCTGCGGTAAAGCCGCCGCCTTGAATCATAAAGCCGTCGATCACGCGGTGGAAGACGGTGTTGTCGTAAAAGCCTTTGCGGGCGTAGTTGACGAAGTTGGCGACGGTTTTCGGTGCTTTGGTTTCGTCGAGCGACAGGCTGATGTTGCCCATATTGGTTTCGATTACGGCGTGTGTCTCTGCTTGGGCGTTGAAGGCTGCGGCAAGGGCAAGGGCGGCGAAAGTGAGTTTGAGGGTTTTGTTCATTTGAATGTTTCTCGTAGTGTGAAAATTAAACGTTATTATCGCGGATTTTATGTGAAATCTCTAAAAGGCGTTGTGAAATATTTTAAGGTCGTCTGAAAACGGATACAGCAAGTTTCGTTTCAGACGACCTTTTGTGTTGCGCCGCGGCTTATTGTTTGGCGGCTTCAAGTTGGATGTCGATGCGGACGGTTTTGGTCATGCCTGCATCAACCAGATAGTTCACGCCCCATTTGGTGCGGTCGATGGTGGTGCTGAAGTCGCCGCCGCAGACTTCGGTTTTCGCCATCGGGCTTTGGTAGCAGTTGAATTTTTCGGCTTTGAGTTTGACGGGGGCGGTTTTGCCGTGCATGGTCAGATTGCCGTCAACGGAGAGCAGTTTTTTGCCGTTGAAGTTGAATTTGGTGGAAACAAAGCGGATGTTCGGGTATTTGGCGGCGTCAAAGATGTCGGCGGATTTCAGGTGGTCGGTGAAGTGTTGCGAACCGCTTTGCAGGTTGGCAACGGGGATGGTGATGTCGATTTTACCGTCGCGTTTTGCTTGGTCGAACTCAACGGAACCGGTCAGACCGTAGAAACCGCCGACGTTGGTGCTGGTGTTGAAGTGGTCGATGGCAAAACGGGCGTTGGCGTGGTGTTCATCCACTTTGTAAGTGGCGGCGGAGGAAGTACCGATGGCGGCGGCTGCAAGCGCGGCGAAGATGATTTTTTTCATGATGGTCGTCCTTTGTATGAGGTTGTAAAGATGTTTATCTTAACATAAGAAAGAATGCATATCATTTCTTAAGGGTGAACGGTGGATTTACTTGGATTTGATGATGGGGTCGTCTGAAAACTGAGAAGGGCAATATTAATGAAAAAAAGCGTGGAGTTATCCGCGCTTTTGGTTTTCAGACGACCTCTTACAAGGCGGCGAGTACGGCGTCGCCCATTTCGGAGCAGGAAACGAGTTTTGTGCCTTCTTCGTAAATGTCGCCGGTGCGCAAGCCTTGTTGCAGCACTTTTTGGACGGCGTTTTCGACTTGTTGCGCACGGGCTTCGTCGTTCAGGCTGTAACGGAGCAGCATGGCGAGGGAGAGGATAGTGGCCAGCGGGTTGGCTTTGTTTTGTCCGGCAATGTCGGGGGCGGAGCCGTGTGACGGTTCGTACAGACCTTTGCCGTTTTCGTCCAGCGAGGCTGAGGGCAGCATGCCGATGGAGCCGGTCAGCATGGAGGCTTCGTCGGAGAGGATGTCGCCGAAGATGTTGCCGGTGGCGATGACGTCGAATTGTTTGGGCGCGCGCACGAGCTGCATGGCGGCGTTGTCCACATACATGTGGGAGAGTTCGACGTCGGGGTATTGTTTGCCGATTTCTTCAAAGATTTCGCGCCACAGTTCGGTGGTTTCCAAAACGTTGGCTTTGCCGACGGAGCAGACTTTTTTGCTGCGTTTTTGGGCGGATTGGAAGGCGACGTGGGCGATGCGGCGGATTTCGCTTTCGCTGTATTTCATGGTGTTGTAGCCTTCGCGTTCGCCGTTTTCCAAAACGCGGATGCCGCGCGGTTCGCCGAAGTAGATGTCGCCGGTGAGTTCGCGCACGATGAGGATGTCGAGGCCTGCAACGATTTCGGGTTTGAGCGTGGAGGCGTTGGCAAGCTCGGGGTAGAGGATGGCGGGACGCAGGTTGGCAAACAGGTTCAGGTCTTTGCGGATGGCAAGCAAGCCGCGTTCGGGGCGCAGCGGGCGGTCGAGATTGTCGTATTGCGGGCTGCCGACCGCGCCGAGTAGGACTGCATCGGCTTTGCGGCAGAGGTTTTGCGTGAATTCGGGATAGGGATGGCCGTATTCGTCGTAGGCTTCTCCACCTAATGGGGCGTATTCGTAGCCGGCGTCTAAGCCTTGGGCGATGAGTTTGTCGAGTACGCGGACGGTTTCGGCGACGATTTCGGGACCGATGCCGTCGCCTTGGAGGATGGCGATATGTTTGGTCATGGCAAAATCCTTATGAGGGTTTGGAAAAGGGAAGGTCGTCTGAAAACGGCGATGCGTTTTCCATTTTTTAGGATGGTGTTTTCAGACGACCTTTTGTATCTGTTTGCAGGTCGGTTTGCTTGAACGAGGCTGATTGTACCATTGCGGCATCGAGAAAGCTGCGTGCAAATCATACAGGCGGATTTGTCGGGAATGCGATGGGCGATGTAGCTGAGTTTTACAGTATTTGCGAAGAATTGAAGGGAATCAGTAACGTTCGGCTTCGACGCGGATTTTAAATACGGCTTTGCGTATGGATTTTTCTTTGCCTACCAGCGGAGCATGTGCGTCGTTTGGAAAGAAGAGGGCAAACTCGCCCGGTTGGAGCGTGAGCCAAGTTTCCGGTTTGCAGTCGAAAAATTCGATGTCGCGCTTTTCGTCGTAGCCCAAACCGTTTTTCAGACGACCTCTGTCTATCCAGCCGTAGGTTTCCTCTCCGCTGATGGGGACTTGGATGTCGATATGTTTCAAATGCGCTTCCGGCTTGGCATCGGCTTTGCTCCTCATCGGTTCGCTGCCGATAAAGAGGCGGATGTTTGGGTTTTCACACGGCACTTGTCCGTCGGGCAGGGCGGCGAAATCCAGCGTTTGCAACAGGCGGACGGCGTCGGCGAAGTCAGGGTGCAAAGCGGCGTAACGGGCGGCGTTGGTGATGGTGTCGGTAATCATGTTTTGAGGGAGGAGACGAAAAAAGGTCGTCTGAAAACTGTTTTTGCGTTTTAGCGAAATTCGCTACACTCGTTTTCAGACGACCTTTTTATGTATCAACCGTTAAACAGCCAAGGCTGGCTTTGGCGGCGTTTTTCTTCGAAATCGCGGATTTCGTCGGCGTGTTGCAGGGTTAAGCCGATTTCGTCCAAGCCGTTTAAGAGGCAGTGTTTGCGGTGTTCGGTAATGTCGAATTTAAATGTTTCGCCGTTAGGCGTGGTCAGGGTTTGCTCGGCAAGGTCGATGGAGAGCTGATAGCCTTCGTTGGCTCCGACTTCTTTGAAAAGCTGATCAACTTGTTCTTCAGTCAACACGATAGGCAGGAGGCCGTTTTTGTAGCAGTTGTTGAAGAAGATGTCGGCGAAGCTGGGGGCGATGACGGCGCGGAAACCGTAGTCGTCCAATGCCCAAGGGGCGTGTTCGCGCGAGGAGCCGCAGCCGAAGTTTTTGCGCGTCAACAGGATTTGCGCGCCTTGGTAACGCGGCTGGTTCAGCGAGAAATCGGGGTTCAGCGGGCGTTTGCTGTTGTCCATGCCCGGTTCGCCGTGGTCGAGGTAACGCCATTCGTCAAAGGCATTGGGACCGAAGCCGCTTCGTTTGATGGATTTTAAAAATTGTTTGGGGATGATGGCGTCGGTATCGACGTTGCTGCGGTCGAGCGGGGCGACGATGGCGGTGATTTTGGTAAAGGCTTTCATGTTAGGTTCTTATAGGAATAATGTGAAAAAAATGATGGTTGTTTGGCGGGTTGGATTAACGTGTGCTGTGCAAACCGATTCGGTTGCCTTCGGTATCTTCGATAAAGGCGGCAAAGCCGTTGGCGATGGGGAATTTTCCCTGTAACAATTTACCGCCTGCCGAAACGGCTTTTTCTGCGGTCTCGGCACAATCCGGACAATTGAAGAAAATAGTCGTGCCGCCGTGGCCGGGTTGGGCGTTGCTGTCGTGCCAAATCATGCCGGCAGTACCGTGTTGCGTGTAATCGGCTGGAAAAATGATGAAACGGAAGCCGTTGCCGCCGATATCTTGCAAAGGTTTGCCGAAGACGGATTCGTAAAACGCTTTGGCTCGATCCAAATCTTGGGCATGAATGCCAAACCAGCTTGACGGATTGTTCATGGTTTCTTCCTTTATATGGAATGCCGAAAATTTCCGGATGCCTTATTGATGTAGGGTAAGAGGTCGTCTGAAAAAAGGTTTGGATTTTCAGACGACCTCGGCTGCCGGTTTATTCGGTAGCAGCTTCAAGTTTTTCGCCGACATGAGTCATGCCGCGACCTACGGCATTGCCGCCTTTTTTAACAGCTTCCTCAGTCTTGTCGGCTACATGGCCGGCAGTTTCTTTGGTTTTATCCCAGTTGCGGCTGGTGTCATCTTTTGCTCCGGACCAAGTGCTGGAACAGGCAGATAAGATGAAGGCTGCGGCAGCCAATGCAAAAAGTTTTTTCATAATGGATTCCTTTCAAGTGATAAATGATTGAAAAGGTTTCAGACGTTTTGCGCAACGATAGGGAGATTTGCTTGAGCAACGTGTTTTCAGACGACCTTTATTGATGGGGTCGTCTGAAAGATTATGCCATGGTACGGATATCGGTAAATTTACCGTTTACCGCGGCGGCTGCCGCCATGGCAGGGCTGACAAGATGGGTGCGCCCACCGTTGCCTTGGCGGCCTTCGAAGTTGCGGTTGGATGTGGAGGCGCAGCGTTGGCCCGGAGTGAGGCGGTCGGCGTTCATGGCGAGGCACATTGAGCAGCCCGGTTCGCGCCATTCGAAACCGGCATCGATGAAGATTTTATCCAAACCTTCTTGTTCTGCCTGCCGTTTGACCAAGCCGGAACCGGGAACGATTAACACGCGCTGTACATTGTCGGCTTTTTTACGACCTTTGGCGACGGCGGCGGCTTCGCGCAAATCTTCGATGCGGCTGTTGGTGCAGGAGCCGATGAATACGATGTCGACGGGAATTTCGTTCAGCGGTGTGCCGGCTTGCAAACCCATGTATTCGAGGGCGCGTTCCATGCCGCTGCGCTTGACGGGATCGGTTTCTTCGGCGGGATTCGGCACTTTGCCGCTGATGTCCAAAACCATTTCGGGCGATGTGCCCCATGTTACTTGTGGTTCGATGTCTTCGGCTTTGAAACGGTATTCTTTGTCGAATACCGCGCCTTCGTCGGAAACCAGCGTGCGCCAGTATTCGACGGCTTTGTCCCACGCTTCGCCTTTGGGTGCGAAGGGTTTGTCTTTGACATAGTCGATGGTGGTTTGATCGACGGCAACCATGCCGGAGCGCGCACCTGCTTCAATCGCCATGTTGCACAGGGTCATGCGACCTTCCATCGAAAAGCTGCGGATGGCTTCGCCGCCGAACTCAATGGCATAGCCCGTACCGCCTGCTGTGCCGATTTGTCCGATGATGTAGAGGGCGACGTCTTTGGCGGTAACGCCCGGTTTCAGACGACCTTCAACGGCAATCAGCATGGATTTGGATTTTTTCGCGGTAATGCACTGGGTCGCCATAGTGTGTTCGACTTCGGAAGTGCCGATACCGTGTGCCAGCGCACCGAACGCGCCGTGGGTAGAAGTGTGCGAGTCGCCGCAGACGACGGTCATGCCGGGCAGGGTTGCGCCTTGTTCCGGCCCCATGACATGAACGATGCCCTGACCTTTATCCATAAATGGGAAGTAGGCGAGTGCGCCGAACTCTTTGATATTTTTGTCTAAAGTATCGACTTGCAGCTTGGAAATTGGGTCTTGGATGCCTTTGTCCCAATCGCCGGTCGGGGTGTTGTGGTCGGCGGTGGAGACGACGCTGTCGATACGCCACAGCTTGCGTCCCGCCATTTTCAGACCTTCAAATGCCTGAGGGCTGGTGACTTCGTGTACTAAATGGCGGTCGATATAGAGCAGGACAGTGCCGTCTTCTTCTTCGCGGACGACGTGGCTGTTCCAGAGTTTGTCGTAGAGGGTTTGTGCGCTCATGATGGGTTATCTTTACTTATTAATAATAGGAGTAGATGGTTTGTTTTAATGGGCGGATTTTAGGCTTTTTACAGGGGTAGTGCAATAGAAATTTGTCTAATTTCTACATTTTCATATAAAAATCTAAAAATCAATTTCAAAAATTAGACAAATTGTAGAATTGTTGACAAAAAGAGGTATTTTATTTGAAACAATGCTTGTCGTACCGCCTAAAAAGGCACTATCATTTCCATCCGTATCCAACATCCGACATCAGAGGTATAGAGAATGAAATTACCGGTTATGGCTGCCGAACATCTGTCGCAACTTCAGGCGTTTGAAGCGAAAATCTTGTGCAACCACGCCAAAATTGAAGCATGGTTCCGTTCGCAATGGAACGCACACCGCCCGCCGTTTTATGGTTCGGTCGATATCCGCAATGCCGGTTACAAAATTTCGTCTATTGATATGAACTTGTTCCCCGGAGGTTTCAACAATCTGAATCCGAATTTCATACCGCTGGCGGCAGTCGCGGCGCAAGATGCGGTACAACGCGCCTGCGAAACGGCAAAATCCGTATTGATTATTCCCGAAAACCATACCCGCAACACATTCTACCTGCAAAACGTTTACGCACTCAGCGAGATTTTGCGCTCGGCAGGGTATGAAGTCCGTTTGGGCAGCCTGAATCCGGAAGTTACCGAGCCGACCGAGTTTGAAACCGCGTTGGGCGATAAAATCCTGCTGGAACCTTTATTGCGTACCCGTGAGCGCGTCCATCTTGCAGACGGTTTCTCGCCTTGCGTCGTCTTGTTGAACAACGACTTGTCCGCGGGTGTTCCCGACATTCTCAAAGGCATCAGCCAAACCGTATTGCCTCCACTGCATGGTGGTTGGACGACGCGCCGCAAAACAGAGCATTTCAGCGCATACAACCAAGTCGCCGCCGAATTTGCCAAGCTGATTGACATCGACGAATGGCAGATTAACCCGTATTTTGAAAAAATTGGCGGTTTGGACTTCCAAGAGCGCGAAGGCGAAGACGCGTTGGCGGAAGCGGTAGAACGCGTGCTGGCAAAAATTCAAGCCAAATACGACGAATTGGGCATTACCGACCAGCCTTTCGTTATTGTCAAAGCCGACGCAGGTACTTACGGCATGGGCGTGATGAGTGTCAAATCCGCCGACGAAGTGCGCGGGCTGAACCGCAAAAACCGCAACAAAATGGCGAAGGTGAAAGAAGGCTTGGAAGTCAGCGAAGTGATTGTCCAAGAAGGTATTTATACCTATGAAACCATGAACGGCGCCGTGTGCGAACCCGTCGTTTATATGATGGACCGTTTCGTTATCGGCGGCTTCTTCCGTGTACACGAAGGGCGTGGTGCGGACGAAAACCTCAACGCGGGCGGCATGGTGTTCGTTCCGTTGTCGAACAGCATCCCCACCGGCAGCGGCGACAACTCCCAAGAAGCCCCCGAAGCCTGCAAACGCGTATTCGAACAATGGGACTCGCTCGGCATGCCGCGCTCCGAAAAAGATTGCGATGTTGATAATGAACACAACCGCCTCTACGTTTACGGCGTAATGGCGCGCCTGTCGCTGCTTGCCGCCGCGCTTGAATTGGAGCAAACCGCTCCGTAAAGCACGTTTGGTCTGATTATTTAAATAGTAAAAGGTCGTCTGAAAACTTGGAATTTAGGTTTTCAGACGACCTTTTATATGTGTAGGTGGGATATGGTAAGCAATCCCTTAAAGCAGCAAACCCCCAGACGGTACGAATAGTGCGACAGTTGTGGCGAAAAATCAGTTTATTCGCCATATGATTCGAAAGGGATGCAAAAAGCCCGAAAAGCACGGTTTTATGCTAAAATTCCCATCTATTTTTGCCATACGAAATAAAGAAAACCATGACCGACGCAACTATCCGCAACGACCATAAATTCGCACTCGAAACCCTGCCCGTCAGCCTTGAAGACGAAATGCGCAAAAGCTATCTCGATTATGCCATGAGCGTGATTGTCGGCCGCGCGCTGCCCGATGTGCGCGACGGTTTGAAGCCGGTGCACCGCCGCGTGCTTTACGCCATGCACGAGCTGAAAAACAACTGGAACGCCGCCTACAAAAAATCGGCGCGTATCGTCGGCGACGTCATCGGTAAATACCATCCGCACGGCGATTCCGCGGTTTACGACACCATCGTGCGCATGGCGCAGGATTTCTCGATGCGCTACGTCTTAATCGACGGTCAGGGCAACTTCGGTTCGGTTGACGGCGACGGCGCCGCGGCCATGCGTTATACCGAAATCCGCATGGCGAAAATCGCCCACGAAATGCTGGCGGACATCGAAGAAGAAACCGTCAATTTCGGTCCGAACTACGACGGCAGCGAACATGAGCCGCTGGTGTTGCCGACCCGCTTCCCCGCGCTTTTGGTCAACGGTTCGTCCGGTATCGCCGTCGGTATGGCGACCAACATTCCGCCGCACAACCTTACCGACACCATCAACGCCTGTCTGCGTCTTTTGGACGAACCCGAAACTGAAATCGACGAATTGATCAACATCCTTCAAGCGCCCGATTTCCCGACCGGCGCAACCATCTACGGCTTGAGCGGCGTGCGCGAAGGCTATAAAACCGGCCGCGGTCGCGTCGTCATGCGCGGTAAAACCCATATCGAACCCATAGGCAAAAACGGCGAACGCGAAGCCATCATCATCGACGAAATCCCGTATCAGGTGAATAAAGCCAAGCTGGTGGAAAAAATCGGCGAATTGGTGCGCGAAAAAACGTTGGAAGGGGTATCCGACCTGCGCGATGAATCCGACAAATCCGGTATGCGAGTCGTTATCGAATTGAAACGTAACGAAAACGCCGAAGTCGTTTTAAACCAACTCTACAAACTCACCCAGCTTCAAGACAGCTTCGGCATCAACATGGTTGCTTTGGTTGACGGTCAGCCGCGCCTGTTGAACCTGAAACAGATTCTGGCGGAATTCCTGCGCCACCGTCGCGAAGTCGTTACCCGCCGCACCCTGTTCCGCCTGAAAAAAGCGCGTCATGAAGGCCATATCGCCGAAGGTAAAGCCGTCGCTCTGTCCAATATCGACGAGATGATTCGCTTGATTAAAGAATCTGCCGACGCGCCCGAAGCCAAAGAAAAACTGTTGTCCCGCGCATGGCGCAGCGGTTTGGTGGAGGACATGCTGAGCCGTACCGACCTCGACCTGCGCATGGCGCGCCCCGAAGGTCTGCCCGCCAACCTCGGCTTGCAGGAACAAGGCTATTATCTGAGCGAAATCCAGGCCGACGCCATCCTGCGCATGAGCCTGCGCAACCTGACCGGCCTCGACCAAGAAGAAATCGTCGACGACTACAAAAACATCATGGCAAAAATCATCGACTATTTGGACATTTTGGCGAAACCGGAACGCATCACCCAAATCATCCGCGAAGAATTGGAAGAAACCAAAACCAATTTCGGCGACGAACGCCGTAGCGAAATCAACCCGTTCGGCGGCGACATTGCCGATGAAGACCTGATTCCGCAACGCGAAATGGTCGTTACCCTGACTCACGGCGGCTATATCAAAACACAGCCGACCACCGACTATCAGGCGCAGCGTCGCGGCGGGCGCGGCAAGCAGGCGGCGGCCACCAAAGACGAAGACTTCATCGAGACCTTGTTCGTTGCGAACACGCATGACTATTTGATGTGTTTTACCAACCTTGGTAAGTGCCATTGGATTAAGGTTTACAAACTGCCGGAAGGCGGACGCAACAGTCGCGGCCGTCCGATTAACAACGTCATCCAGTTGGAAGAAGGCGAAAAAGTCAGCGCCATCCTCGCTGTGCGCGAGTTCCCCGAAGACCAATACGTCTTCTTCGCCACCGCGCAAGGCATGGTGAAAAAAGTCCAGCTTTCCGCCTTCAAAAACGTCCGCAGCCAAGGCATCAAAGCCATTGCACTCAAAGAAGGCGACTACCTCGTCGGCGCCGCGCAAACCAGCGGCTCGGACGACATCATGCTGTTCTCCAACTTGGGCAAAGCCATCCGCTTCAACGAATACTGGGAAAAATCCGGTAACGACGAAGCGGAAGATGCCGACATCGAAACCGAAATTTCAGACGACCTCGAAGATGAAACCGCCGACAACGAAAATGCCTTGCCAAGCGGCAAACACGGCGTGCGTCCGTCCGGTCGCGGCAGCGGCGGCCTGCGCGGTATGCGCCTGCCTGCCGACGGCAAAATCGTCAGCCTGATTACCTTTGCCCCCGAAGCCGCTCAAAGCGATTTGCAAGTGCTGACCGCCACCGCCAACGGCTACGGCAAACGTACCCCGATTGCCGATTACAGCCGCAAAAACAAAGGCGGACAAGGCAATATCGCCATCAACACCGGCGAACGCAACGGCGATTTGGTCGCCGCAACCCTAGTCGGCGAAACCGATGACCTGATGCTGATTACCAGCGGCGGCGTCCTCATCCGCACCAAAGTCGAGCAAATCCGCGAAACCGGCCGAGCCGCAGCAGGCGTTCGCCTGATTAATCTGGACGAAGGCGAAACCTTGGTATCGCTGGAACGTGTTGCCGAAGAAACGGAAGATGAAAATCCCGAAGTAGAAAATCCGGAAGACAATGAAGCCGAGAACGCCGTATCGGATACTGAAGGTGGCGAAGCGTAAATCAAGTTTCTGAATTAAAGAAGCCAATGGATTGGCAGGGTCGTCTGAAACAATGGGTTTCACGATATTAAGAATATTGGCTGAACGATTGCCTGTTCATCGTTTCTATTTCAATAGAAAGAGTGGGTGAGCAGGCAATAAACCAAATGGTTTCAAAATCGGTTTTTTAATATACCCGCCCTGTCTCAGCCTTCTTTCAGATTTTCGATAATTTATTGATATAGTGGATTAAATTTAAATCAGGACAAGGCGACGAAGCCGCAGACAGT
>JUNU01000174.1 GCA_001067655.1 Neisseria lactamica | reverse complement strand
GAACCACCCGTTCTGCGTGTACGGCGTCATCACCAACCTGATTCTTGAGCATCCGGAGTTTGGCAAGCTCGGCGCTTATTGGAAGGGCTGCGATTACGACAGCAGCGATATGTTCAACGGGCCGGACGGCTGGGAGAAATACGACGCCCTATCGGCCTTTGAAAAAAACCCCTACGAAATGCGGCTGTACGAACAGCCGGTGTGGAAGCGCGCCGACCAGCTCGAGCGAGGCGACGTGGTGTTGGGTTGTCACAAGTATTATGTGGTGGAGGATTACCGCCCGCTGTATGTCTACCGCGATACCGATCAGGCTTGGGCGCAGCCGATCAACCTGGCTTACGGCTGGAAAGAGTCGGATTTAGGCAACAGCTATGAGATGGTTCTAACTGACGAATCGCTGAATTGCCCGACATTGGATTGGACGGATGTACCGAACGATGAGAACCTGCTGTATGTGGACGAGGACGGACAACGGCATTACCGCCGCTACCGC
>JUNU01000173.1 GCA_001067655.1 Neisseria lactamica | reverse complement strand
GTACTGTCTGCGGCTTCGTCGCCTTGTCCTGATTTAAAGTTAATCCACTATACATGATTTGCCGCGCGTAGCAATAATGAATTGGGTCGTCTGAAATCTTGTTTGGGCTTGAAACGGGCGAAACGGGGTTTCAGACGACCTTGATGTATCGGCGTGTCGAACTCTTTAGTCTAATGCAAACAATTCGCGCCCGTGGGCTTTCAGCCATTTTTCGGCAGCTTGGGTGTGCGGGGTGAGGCGGTTGACGGTTGCCCAAAACTGCGGGCTGTGGTCGTGGTGGGGAAGATGGCAGAGTTCGTGGATGCAGATGTAGTCTGCGACGTAATCGGGTGCGCCGATGAGCCGCCAGTTGAGGCGGATGCCGGTGGTGTGGCGGCAGACGCCCCAGAAGGTTTTGGCGTTGGAGAGGGCGGTCGCGGCGGGAATGAGGGCGGTGGCGCGGGCGTGGTGTTCGAGGCGCGGCAGCAGGTATTCGCGGGCACGTTCGTGCAGAAAGCGGCGCAGGTGGGTCAGTTGGGCGGAGGGTTCTTTTTCGGGCAGCAGGATTTCAGACGGCCTGATTTGGATGTGGCTGCTGTTGTGGACGGACAGGGTCGTCTGAACGCCTTGATACCAAATCCATTCGGGGAGGGTGTCGGCGGATGCGGCGGTCGGGGCTTGGGCGAGGGTGCGGCGCAAGAGTGGTTCGTTGTCGGTCAGCCATTGGGCGAGAAAGCGATGGCTGATAAACGGGGGGACGTTGATGCTGACGGTGTCGCGGGATACGGGGCGCAGGATGAGGTTTTTCTTGGCGCTGCGTTTGAGCCGGATTCGGATGGACAGGCCGTCTGAAAGGGTGTGGGCGTAGTGTTGGGACATGGATTGGGTTAATGCTGGGGCAAATCTGCGTTTTCAGACGACCTTTGCGACGGCAAACGGTCCTTTTCCTTCAATCAGGAGTTGTTGCGTTTCAATCCGTTTTTCGCATTCCGCCATCAATTCGGCTTCCGTTCCGCTGCTGTGGGGGATAACGGGGTTGATGACGACGGTAATGGTGCCGGGGTGTTTGAGGAAGGCGTTTTTCGGCCAAAATTCGCCGCTGTTGAGGGAGACGGGGACGATGTCCATTTCAAACATTTTCGCCATGCGCGCGCCGCCGAGTTTGTAGCGGCCTTTTTCGCCGGGCGGCAGGCGTGTGCCTTCGGGGAAGATGGTGATCCAGTAACCTTCGTTTTTGCGCGCCATGCCTTGTTCCATCAGCTGTTTGTTGGCTTCGCGGCTGTTGCTGCGGTCTATGCCTATGGTTTTGACGAGTTTCAGACCCCAGCCGAAAAAGGGGATTTTGAACAGTTCGCGTTTGGCGACGTAAACCTGCGGCGGAAAGATTTCTTGCAGGGCGAGGGTTTCCCAGCCGCTTTGGTGTTTGGCACAGATGATGGAGGGTCGGTCGGGGATGTTTTCGGCACCGATAAGATGGTATTTGAGTCCGATGATGTGTTTGAGCGACCAGTTGAGGATGCGTACCCAAATTTGCGCCATTTTGTGCGCGCCGCCTTGGACGGGCAGGGCGAGGAGCATGAAGGGGAAAAGTAAAATCAGGCTGGTGCTGAGGATGAACCAGTAGGTCAGGTTGCGGATGAGGAGCATGTTTTTACCTGTCGGATGGGTCGTCTGAAATCTTGTTTTGGCTTGAAACGGAGCGAAACAGGGTTTCAGACGACCTCGTGTGTTTAGGGGTTTGCCTGTCCGTCTGCACAGTCTTGCGCGGTTTCGTGCATGATGTATTGGGAGAAGGCGAGCAGGTTGTCGAAGATTTGGGTGTTTTCGGGCAACTCTTTTTCCTGTTGCGACAGGGTTTTTTTGCCTTTGCCGGTCAGGACGAGCGCGGTTTTGCCACCCGCTTCGTGCATGGCTTGCAGGTCGCGCAGGCTGTCGCCGACCAGCCAGGTTTCGGCGGGGTTGGCTTTGAAGCGTTCGAGGATGTCGTAAACCATGCCGGGCTTGGGTTTGCGGCAGTCGCAGTTGTCGGCGGCGGTGTGCGGGCAAAACCAGATGCCGTCGATTTCTCCGCCTGCCTGACGGACGAGGCGGTGCATTTTTGCGTGCATTTCGGTCAAATCTTGGACGGTAAAATATTTGCGTCCAATGCCAGATTGGTTGGTGGCGATGGCGATGTTGTAGCCTGCCTGCGTCAGGAAAGCGATGGCGTCCATGCTGCCTTCGATGGGTATCCATTCGTCTACGGATTTGACGAAGTCGTCACGGTCTTGGTTGATGACGCCGTCGCGGTCGAGGATGATGAGTTTCACGGTTGCTCTCCGACAGGGGATGCCAAATTGTTTTTCCATTGCTCAAACGCTGCTTGGAAGACGGGTTTGAGTCGTTTGTAGATTTCGGGGGTGTTGGGGACGTGGTAGAAGCCGCCGAGCGACGGGGTGTCGAGGGTGCGGACGTAGTCTTCTAAAAATGCACCGTAGCCGTCTTCTTCATTGTCGTAGTAATAGGAGGTGAATTTCTGCCCTTGTTCGGTGAAGTCGTCGGGCGTGAGCGCGCCGTCCATGTGTTTGAGCAGGAAGCGGCGGCCGCTGGTTCTGCCTTTGAGCATGTTGGCGAAATCCTCCGCACTTTCGGGGGCGGTTTGCCAAACGGGATTCGCCAGCCCTGCCTGCGCCGCCCATATCCAGTACATGCCGATATGCGTGGCGGCGTTTTCGGACGGTAGTCCTTCGGGATATTCTTCGTCTAAGTGGAAACGGATGTTGTCGTACATGGACGGTCGTATGCTGTGATTCGGAGGGTGTTTATTGTAACGGAAAATGGGAGAGGTCGTCTGAAATCTGTTTTCAGACGACCTCCGGGGTGTCGATTTGCTTGTCAGCCTTTGAACACGGGGACGAGTTCGAGTTTGTTGAACACCCATGCTAGGACGTTGAGGAAGCCGAATAGGTTGACCCAGTAAATCAGCCATGCGCCGCCGTAAACGGTGTAGTTTTTGCCTTTGCCGAATTTTTGGCGTGAGCGCAGCAGCAATAAGGACGGGAGGGAGCAGGTCCATACGGTGGCGACGAGTCCGACGTAGCCGATGGCGGTAACGAAGCCGGTGGGGAAGAGTAGGCAGGAAACCAGGGGCGGCAGGAAGGTAACGGCTGCGGTTTTGGTACGCCCTGCGAAGCCGTCGTCCCATTTGAAGATGTCGGCGATGTAGTCAAAGAGGCCGAGCGTTACGCCGAGAAAGGAAGTGGCAATCGCCATATAGGAGAAGAAAGACAGTATGGCCGCCATGCTGCCGGTCTGAACGAATTTCGACAGGGTTTCGATGAGGACGGATACCTGACCATCAGCGGCGATGACGGGGGCGAACTCGTTGCGCGGTAGGTTGCCTTGGATGGCGATTTGCCAGAGGACGTAAATCACAAGCGCAATCAGCGTTCCTGCCCAGAGGGATTTGGCGACTTTGGGCGCGTCGCCTTTGAAGTATTTGAGCAGGCTGGAGACGTTGCCGTGGAAGCCGAAGGAGGCGAGGCAGACGGGCAGGGCGGCGGAGATGTAAATCCAGTACGGCGTGCCGGACGGGGCTTGGGTGTCGAACAAGACGGGCAGTTTGGCTTCGGCAATCAGGCCGCCGGTCGCCCAGATGAAGGTGAGTACCATGCCGCCGATGAGGATGGAGGTGAAACGGTCCACTAGGCGGGCGGATGCCCACACACAGGTAGCGAAAATCAGGAAGAAGGCGAGTTGTCCGACGGTCAGAGGAATTTCCCCGCCGAGCGCGCTGCCCAGTCCTTTTGCGGTCAAGTCGCCGCCGACGAAGATGTAGGCGTAGGTGAGCAGGTATAGGACGAAGGCGACGGAGAGGCCGTTGATGACGTTCCAAATCGGTCCGAGCAGGTCTTTGACCATGGTGTCGAAGCTGGCGCCGTGCGGATAGTGGGTGTTGACTTCCAATATCATCAAACCGCTGGAGAGCATGGAAAACCAGGTGTAGAGCAACACAATCAGCGAGCCTGTGAACCAGACGCCGGAGGTGGCGGTCGGGTTGGCAAGCATGCCTGCGCCGATGACCGTACCGGCGATAATCATGGCGCCGCCGAAAAGCGACGGGGTTTTGACGGACATGAAATTCTCCTCGGAAAAACAGTCCGCCATTATGCCGTAAAGTGTAAGGATTGGTAAGGAGGTCGTCTGAAATCTTTGTTTCGAGCTTTTCAGGCGACCTCGTTGCATTCCGATACTCTAAATCCATTATCGCCTCGATACGATAGGATTCGTGGGCAAAGCCCACGCTACGCCGTCGAAAGCATCCAAAGTTGGGGGAGACCCTTAGCGGGAGTTGTTGTGTTGGTTTGTGGGATAACAATCGTAGCGTGGGCTTTGCCTACGAGAATCTGCCCCTTCTCCCGTCCGGCGGGAGAGAGTTGGGGAGAGGGGGCTCTTGCCCCTTATGCTGTATATCTGCAAGCCACCCCCATCCTAACCTTCCCCCGCAGGACGGGGGACGGGATCAGATTGCTGTAACGGAAAGAGGTCGTCTGAAAAAAACTTATTCCGAGCTTTTCAGACGACCTCTTTAGTATTCCGATACTTTAAATCCATTATTGCCTCAATACGATAGGATTCGTGGGCAAAGCCCACGCTACGCCATAAAGCATCCAAAGTTGGGGAAACCCTTGGCGGGAGTTGTTGTGTTGGTTTGTGGGATAAACGTAGCGTGGGCTTTGCCCGCGAGAATCCTATGAAAAACAAATCAAAAGGTCGTCTGAAAATAGATTTCAGACGACCTTTCCATATTACCGCGTCAACACTCAAATCAGCTTCTGCTGTTTCAACTCATTCTTCAGATACGCATAATAAACCGGTGCGACGATGATGCCGCCGACGCCGAAAATCCGTTCGAACACGACCATCGCCACCAGCAATTCCCACGCGCTTGATTCGATTTCCGAGCCGATGATTTTCGCGTTCAGGAAATATTCGAGCTTGTGGATGACGACTAGGAACACCAGCGAAGCGACCGCCACATATAAAGACGCGCCGAGGCTCAAGATGATAATGATGGTGTTGGAAATCAGGTTGCCCGCGACGGGAATCAGCCCGACGATGAAGGCGATGACTAACACGGTTAGTTTAAACGGCAACTCCACGCCGAAAAGCGGCAGGATTAGATAAAGGTACACGCCCGTCAGTGCGGTATCGATCAGCGAGATTTTGACCTGCGCCAGAAACACGCGCTCGAAGCTGGTTTCGAAGTTCACAATCCGCCGCACCAGTTCTGCCTTGAAGGGTGGCATTTTGCGGCGGTTTTTGCGCATGTTGAGGCGGTGGAAACTGAGCATCGCGCCGATGATGATGCCGATAAGGATGTACACGAACGAGGTGAAGCTGTTTTTGCTGATGCGCGTCAGCGCGGCGCTGTATTCTTCAATCAATTTGACCGCATAGGCTTTGATTTCGGCGGTATTGTTGGGCAGCATGTTCAAAACCGACTGCGGCAGGCTGCTGCTGTTTTTCGTGTCTTCCAAAATCGCCGCCAGCTTGGTCAGCATCACGGTGATATGCCCGCCGTGAATCAGGTGGTAAATCCCTAGCGACATCAATAGGATAACCGTCAATACGATGCCTATGGTCAGCGTGGTCGAAATCAGGTTGATATTGTGCGCGTTGAGCGATTTGTGCAGAAACGTATTGCGCGCGAGCGTACGGCGGCGCAGCCAAAGAATCAGGCCGTTGGTCTTGGTGATGAAGACGTAGGTCAGGATAACGGCGAGTAAAAGGGGCAAAAAGTGGAAATACAGCACCACAAACAGGGCAAGCCCCATCAGGATGTAGGATGCATTGCGGAATCGGGAGTGTTCGAAAATCATCGGATGTAATGCCATGAAATATATAAATTTAAACAATCAAGTTATGAGGTACGATTAATAAAGCAGGACAAGGGGGTTAACCCTCCTTTTGAAACTTTATTTCAATTTCGCTCGAGCTGACTTCGGTTTACAAACAAACCGTTACAATAAAAACTCAATCGCACCAAGCAGTTATGCGATTGTCTTTACGCAAATTGCCATTTGGCATTTGACGGAATGATTTTATCAGACAAATTTCCCGAAAGGATATTACACATGAAAACATTGTCTAAATTAACCTCCCTCGTTCTTGTTTCTGCCGGCCTGATCGCTGCTCCTGTGGCTATGGCCCAACCTGCTTCCGGCAAAGCCGCTAAAGCAGAACACGTTCACAAAAAAGCCAACAAAGCTAAAAAACAAGCCAACGACCTGAAAACCGACAAAGCTGCTGAAACTGCTGCACCGGAAGCCGAAGCTGCCAGCCCGCTGACCGGTCAAGGTAAAACTACTACCGAAACTGCACCTGCCGCTGCTCAAGAACAGGCTCCTGCTGTTAAATAAGTAGGATATAGTGGACTGAATTAAAAGAGGGATTCTGTTCCCCGCGCACCGTTTTGACGGTTGTCGTCCTTTTTGAATTTAGGCCATTAGAAATCTCGCAGGCAGATGTCTGCATCTTAGGAAAAAGGTCGTCTGAAAAGATTTTCAGACGACCTTTTTCAATTCGTATCTGGTGGTTGTGGCTATATTTTCAATACGTTTGCTGCCATTTCTTTGCGTCTTCTATGTCTTGTTCGATTTGACGTTTTAATGTTTTGATATCGCTGAATTTTTGTTCGTCACGCAGCTTGTGTAGGAAGCGCACTTTCAAACGTTGACCGTAGAGATTGCCGTCGAAATCGAATAAATGGACTTCGAGTTTTTGCGAATTGTTGTTGCTGACGGTCGGGTTGAGACCGAAGCTGGCAACGCCGCGCCGTGTGCCGAATGCGCCGTCCGCTTCGACGACGAATACGCCGCGCAGGGGATAGCGGTGGGGCGGAAGTTGGATGTTGGCGGTAGGAGCGTTGATGGTTCTGCCGAGTTTTTTGCCGTGTTTGACTTTGCCGCTCAAAACATAATCGTGACCCAAAAGCTTTTTTGCGTACGCCAAGTTGCCGTCTGTCAAGGCGTTGCGCACGGCTGTGCTGCTGGTGCGGATGTCTTCGACGATGACGGAAGGTGTACGCTCGGTTTGTATATCGCTTTGCTGCTTTAATAAGTCGAAACAGCCTTCGCGTCCGGCGCCGAAGCGGAAATCATCGCCTATGAGCAGGTAGCGTGTGTTGAGTGTTTGGCGCAGCAGTTTGTCGATGAAATCCTGTGCGCTCATGTTGGCGAAGTCTTGACTGAAACGTAACACCCATACGGCGTCGATGCAGCCGGTATCGCGCAGCAGCTCGAGTTTGGTGCGCAAGGGGGCGATGCGGCATGGGGGCGTAAAGCCTGCTTTTCGGGAGAAAAATTCTTTGGGTTGAGGCTCGAAAATGACGACGATAACGGGAAGGTTGCGCGAATCGGCTTCGTTTTTGAGTTTTTGCAGAATGTGTTTGTGACCGAGGTGTACGCCGTCGAAATTACCGATGGTGACGGCCGCTCCTTGCGGAAAATCAGGTGCATTGTGCTGACCGAGTCGGATTTTCATGGGCGGTTGGTGCGAGTAGTGGAATAGTCGCGTATTGTAAACGTTATTGGTGTTTCTATAAACAGGGCGGCTAAACGGTGGTGCAGACGCATCACCATCTGCCGGCAAATATTTTTTTTGATTGCCAGAATTTCCATTTTGAAAACGGCGTGATGTGTAAAGTGCCGCCGTTTTCTCCGTCAGTGCTGATGGTCAGTTTTTTCAGACGACCTTGTGAAACTGCCTGCCAAAGCGGGGCAAACCAGCGGGCTTCCCAACTTTCTAAAATCTCTTGGTATGTCTGAATATCGCCCGTTTGTTCCGTAATCGCCAAGTCGTCTAGAAAGATAACAGGGTTGGCGGGGTGAATGCTTGATTCATCAACCGCATCCAGCCAAGCCTGAAAATCATAAGGCGCATCCAAGCGGAGGTCGTCTGAAAATTGCGCCCAGATGCTGTCGGAAGCGATTAAGTCCGCAGAACGCAGCCCCGTCAAATCTTGCCACAGCCAAAGACCGTTGATGGTAGGGATATCGTTTTGAGTGCGGATCGTGTTGAGCGGGTGTTGATGCAGCCACATTTGAATTTCAGTCTGCATTCCCAGCCATTGCAAGGCGTCTTTTCCATTCGCTTGGTCAGCCGATCCGATTTGCCCGTAGATATCCAAGACCGGAGCAATCCCCCAATCGCTTTCCGATGGCAAAGTAATCAGCCACAAATCGGGACGGACAGGCAGAAAATGCCAACCCTCTTTGCTGTAAAACTCAGACAGTTCCAAGCATAATTGGGCCGCTTCTTCTTGAGTGATGTGCAGATGTTCGCCGTTGACTACGCTGACTTGGTGCAATCCCATTTGCTGCCATATCGGGCTGGCAAACGCAGCCGCCTGATGCGGTGAAATCCCCATCAGCTCTTTGACTTGCGCCAACAAGCTTCCCTTCCATAAATATCGGCGATAAAAATCAGACGGCTCCATTTCTTGTTTATGTAATAACCCATATCGCAAGATTTGGTTAAACGCAGGAAGCGGGAGAGGAGGAAGTGTCTCATCTTTTTGACGGTTGAGAGAAGGGAGGGCAAGCGTCAGATTCATGGCGGTGGTCAGAACGGAAAAAGCTTATTTTACGCGAGAAAATACAACATACTCAAAATAACCAATGTCATTATCAGGTCGGATGATGGATGGCGTTTTTGAGTTGGAAGTGTGCATATGTTATAATCAAGTTCTCGTAAATTTCAGAAAAAAGGGGTGTAAATCAAAAGAATAGCCCCGATAATCATGCTCGGTTCTGAGTAAATTTGATTGTTTATTTTATTCACTTGGTATATATATTGTCTGGGAGAGACCGTAAGCGCGGTTGATAAGATAAACAATTAAACTCAATAATTTCAAATGACATAAGAAATGCGGTAGTAGAGTGATTATTACCACATTGAAGGATAATGCGTGACTAAAACAACTCGATTTTCATTCATGCGCCGTTTCTGGCACAACAAACCCGTACGTTGGTCATTGTTGGGCATCCTGCTGCCTGTATCAGGAGTAATGACTGCCTATGCGGTCACTGAGCCGGTTTCCAATCCTCAAGGCATTGCGTTGGAGCGGATTTCCGAGGAATTGCCCGCCGTTTATGTTGAAACCAACAATTTCCAGTCTAGCTATTGGGCGCAGGAAGTTGTCCAACAGGGCGACTCCCTTGCGGACGTTTTGGCGCGTATGGGCGTGGCGCAGACCGACATCAAACAAATCATGGCGAAAAACAGCGCAGATCAAAATATGCAGCATTTGCGCGCCAACCAATCCGTCAACATCCGTGTCGATTCATCAGGTCAGGTAACCGATGTGCAATTCTTTACCGATGAAGAGTTGGAGCGAAACCTTGTCGCGCTGGAAAAAGTCAAAGGCAAATGGCAGTTGTCTACTTCTGAAGTAGACATGAAAGTCATGCCGACTTTGCGCTCTATTGTTGTGCGAACTTCCGCACGCGGCGCGATGGCACAGGCCGAAATACCTGTCGAAATCCGCGAATCACTCAGCGAAATTTTCTCTGACGTACTGAGCTTGGAAGAATTGCAGGAAGGCGATGTCGTGCGTCTTCTGTACAACAATATGTATTTCCGCGGCCAGCAAATGGGTACCGGCGATATTCTGGCGGCTGAGATTGTCAAAGGCGGAAAAACTTATCAAGCTTATTATTACAGCCAAGGCAAAGGCGACGAAGAGAGCGGCAGCTATTATGATCAAAACGGTAAATCCCTCCAGCAAAAAGAGGGATTCAACATTGAGCCGGTTGTCTATACCCGTATTTCCTCGCCGTTCGGCTACCGAGTTCACCCCGTCTTGCATACCGTCCGTATGCATACAGGTATTGACTATGCCGCACCAACAGGCACACCGATTAAAGCCTCTGCCGACGGTGTGATTACCTTCAAAGGCTGGAAAGGCGGTTATGGTAATACCGTCATGATTAGACACTCTAATGGCGTCGAGACACTTTATGGCCACATGAGTGCATTTACTCCGGCGGAAGGTAATGTCCGGGCAGGCGAAGTGATTGGCTTCGTCGGTACAAGCGGACGCTCGACCGGCCCGCACCTCCACTACGAAGCACGCGTGAACGGTCAGCCGGTCAATCCGACGACAGTTGCATTGCCGACTCCGAAACTGACGCCTACCAATATGGCAGCGTTCCGCCAACAGCAGAAAACTGCCAATACCATGCTTGCCGCAATACGCGGTTTGCCGGTATCGGTTGCACAGTTGGACTGATAGGATTGTCTGAACAAAGGTCGTCTGAAAAATTTCAGACGACTTTGGATTCGGATTTCAAGTGCAACACTAGTGTATCAGT
>JUNU01000172.1 GCA_001067655.1 Neisseria lactamica | reverse complement strand
AACCTACCCCCTCTCCCGTCTGGCGGGAGAGGGTTGGGGAGAGGGTGGCTCTTAGGGTTACACAAATCCGATTTTGCCTAAACCCCACAAAGCCACCCCCATCCTAACCTTCCCCCGCCGGACGGGGGAAGGAACAAGTGGTCTTACAGCCACCCGTAGCGTGGGCTTTGCCCACGAGATAAATAACAGACACGGTTTCCCGATTCGGGTTGTCAGACGGTGGATTTCGCGGGCAAAGCCCACGCTACAAACTTGAGTTATCCCCAAGCCCGCCTCGATCCAATAAAAAGGTCTTCTGAAAACCTCAAAATTCAGTTTTCAGACGACCTTTCGCTCTTTTTCAAAGCAGAAAATCCATCCTAACGCCGTCAGGCATTATTCGTAAACTTTCAACAGCTCCACTTCAAACACCAACGTCGCGTTTGGCGGAATCACACCGCCCGCGCCGCGTGCGCCGTAGCCCATTTCGGCGGGAATGGTCAGCTTGCGTTTGCCGCCTTCCTTCATGCCGCCGAAACCTTCGTCCCAGCCTTGAATGACCTGACCCACGCCCAGCGTAATCGTCAGCGGCTGACGGCGGTCGAGGCTGGAGTCGAATTTGGTGCCGTCTTCCAGCCAACCGGTGTAATGTACGGTAATTTCCTTGCCTTTCACGGCCTCTTTGCCGTGGCCTTCCTGCAAATCTTCAATAATCAAACCGCTCATATTTTATCCTTTCATAGCGTTTTCAATCGGTTAACAATATCGACTCTTCGATATTCCGTGCTGAAGGGTATCATAGCTGCCGTTTCCGATAAAGCAAAAGGTCGTCTGAAAACGGGTAGATACGTTTCAGACGACCTTTCAACTTATCGTCAACCGATGAGCAATCAATTTGAGCCGTTTTGCAATGAGCGGGCATAGGTGTCGTTATAACCGATGTCGGTAATTTCGCGCACGCCTGTGGCAGGTGCGGTGAATTTCACGCGGTCATCATCTTTGCGCATATCGTGCGCGTCGTGATATTCGACTTTGGTTAAGCCCGGAATGGGGCCGGAGTCGTTGGCATGGTTCCATTCAGGAATGCGGCTGTCGGCGAAAGATGCGGCGGCGGCAACGGCGATGAGGGAGGCGAAGAGTGCTTTTTTCATGATACTTTCCTTATGATGTTGAATATAAAAGATGAACTGCGTAGGCGTTCAAGTGATGGAAAGCATTTTATTTATTTCTTTTTGATTGATAAATATCCATTTTGTTGAAAGAATATTTACTATTGAGAAACAATATGCCCTAACCCGTTTTCAGACGACCTCCCTGCAAAACTTATCCACAATGGTGCAGCGGCGTAGCCCATTCTTGTTTCACGGTTTTATTTTTTTCGTAGCGTCGCCATGTCTGTTCGTGGAAATAGAAAACGACGGTGTTGGCAAGCGGCTCGACTAGCGCGACTGCGCTTGAGATGCCGATGCTGCCGGTCAAAATATAGGCAACGCCGAACGCGGTGGCGAAATGTAAAATGGCAAAGGTCATGGTTTTAATCATTTTAATCATGATGGTTTCCTGATATGGTGATGTCTGTATGATTCGGATAATATAGTGGATTAACTTTAAACCAGTACGGCGTTGCCTCGCCTTAGCTCA
>JUNU01000171.1 GCA_001067655.1 Neisseria lactamica | reverse complement strand
CTAGCGGTTAGGACATCGCCCTTTCACGGCGGTAACCGGGGTTCGATTCCCCGTAGGCGTGCCAAATTCTGACAAGCCCATGATTTTTCAGGGGCTTGTCTTTTTTGTATGTCTGAAACAGGTAGAACTTTGGTTGCTTGTTGTTATGAATATTTAAATATATCAATCAGATATTCTTTTGATTAAGTTGTCGGTACAATAGAACAACCTTGAAATGATTAAACTCTTTGTTGCCTGCTTATGAAAAATCCGAAAATTATCTTCTTTGATATTGATGACACCCTCTATCGAAAATATACCGATACCCTGCGGCCTTCCGTTTCTAAAGCAATGGGGGCGTTGAAAGAGAAGGGGATATTGACTGCGATTGCAACAGGTCGTCCTCCTGCGGCTATTCCGAAAAAAGTGCGGGAGCTTATCCGTGAAAGCGAAATCGATATGTTGGTGACTATTAATGGGCAATATACGTCGTTTCATGGGGAAGTGTTGCAGGAATATCCGATGGATTCTGCGAATATGATGGAAATATGCGCGTTGTTGGACAATAAAAAGATTGATTACGCCTTCGTGAATAACAATGAAATCGCAGTTTCCCGTTCTTCATCACTTATCAAAGATACGTTAGCGCATATTTTCCCCAATTATTTGGTGGATAAAGAATATTTCCATCGGGCAAAAGTATATCAAATGCTGATATTTGCAGATCCAAATCAAGAGCGCACCATTGAAGATGAAATTCAACAAAACGGATTTAAATTGGTTCGTTGGCATGAATCTGCTTTAGATATGCTTCGTGCTGAAGGTTCTAAGGCAAGAGGCATTGCTCATGCCGTAGGTAAGCTGGGGATTGAAATGAAGGATGTTATGGCATTTGGTGACAGCTTCAACGACTTGGAAATGTTGTCTGCTGTCGGATTTGGCGTGGCAATGGGCAATGGGGAAGCTGAGGCAAAGGCTGTGGCAAAATTTGTCTGTCCGAGCGTGGACGAGGATGGGGTATTGCGGGGATTACAGGAATTGGGTGTTATCGACTAAATATAGTGGATTAACTTTAAACCAGTACGGTGTTGCCTCGCCTTGCCGTACTATCTGTACTGTCTGCGGCTTCGTCGCCTTGTCC
>JUNU01000170.1 GCA_001067655.1 Neisseria lactamica | reverse complement strand
ATATTACCAATACGATTTAGAAAACCAACTCGTCCGCGCCGAAATCAAAAAGCCTGCCGGCAACACCGAAATCTGGACATACGCCTACGACCCGTTCGGACGCCGCCTCTCCAAAGAGAGCCAAGACAAACTTGCCTGGACGAGTACCGATCCCAAACGCACCCACTTCGTCTGGGACGGCAGTCGCCTATTGCAGGAGTACACCTACAAAGGCAGCTACACCTATATTTACACCGACCAAGACAGCTACGAACTGCTGGCGCAAGTCTTTGACAATGCCAAAGACGGCAAACAATACCTCGCCTATTTCCACAACGACCAAGTCGGCATCCCGCGCGAGATGACC
>JUNU01000169.1 GCA_001067655.1 Neisseria lactamica | reverse complement strand
CGTTAATCGCATTCAATCCGTCGGCTAAAACAAAGGGGCTAACCTGCATTGCCAACAACATCAAAAATATCTTCTTCATCTTTATACCTCTTAATCTTTCACGCTATTCGTTTCTCTCAAAACCCTGCCGCATAACTCGGCATCGCTTTCGACCCTATCGCTGCAAAATAAGTTTTCAGACGACCTTTTAGCATTTAGAGGTCGTCTGAAAATTCATTTAGTAACGAAGGTAGTCTGGATGGCGGGAACAGCCTGAATAGCGGATGGTGCATTTAAAAGGGCGATTTTTTTCACAGGAATCAATAGCATTTTGTTCAGCAGTCTCCAAGTTGAAATCACTTTTAGCAGAAACACGACCATTCCCTATTACACCACCAATTGCAATTGCTCCACATCCATTTACATACTCAGTCATAAAATGACATCCCTGACCATTAGAAGCTATTGGATTTTTGCCACCACCATTTTTAATACAGTCAGCTAGTGCTTCTCGTCTTGCTGACTCTGCACTTTTAGTATTGTTTTCAGATACTCCTATGGCTCGATTTGCGCCATTAAAATAAATAGCACCCCATCTATCAGGAATGTTAATAACCCGTTTTGTTTGCCCCATTGGTCGGTTATTACCCGCGCAACCCGGTAAATCAGGATGATAGGCACAAGGATTGCTCATTTCGTTTGCGTTCGCGAAACCGCTTAAAATCATGGCAGCCATTAATAATATATGCTTCATCGGTTTATTCCTTATTTTTGAACATCAATCATATTCTTACTTTACCCTGCTCCCCAAGCAACCCAGTCAAAATCAGACGGATTGTTCCCACTTTATAGTTCATCGCCACACAATAAAGTTTCAGACGACCCCTAGTCCTTCAGGGGTCGTCTGAAAAAACAAATCAATCGACAATGCTGCCGTATTGCTTTGTGAAACTTACAAAACGCCTTGATGGGCGGTATCGTGTCCCAAAGCGGTCAGGAATTGCGACATGCTGTATGTTTCGCCTGAGGCGGCAAACTTGAACGCGTCTACGGTATCGCCGCCATCGGAGGAGTGGACGGCATCCAAGACGGTCAGGGTGTCGTCGCTGCCTTTGAGTTTGACCACCCAGTTCTCTTTGTTGTTTCCTGCTTTATTGATTTCCAAATCGATGTCTTTCAGCGTCAGATTGCCTGAGAACAATACGGTATTGTCCTCGCCGCTTGCGTTCAGTGACAATTTGTCATGCCCGCTGCCTTTACCGAAGGTAATCGTATTGGAATAGCTGCTGACGGAAATGGTGTCATCACCGGCCCCGGCATCAATAACGGTATTGCGCCCGACTTCGACAGTATCGTTGCCGCTGCCGCCGACAAAGGTAGTTTTGCCGCTATAGTTATTTGAAACGCTGACGGTGTCACCGTTGTCCGAGCCGTAAATAATGCGGTTGGCGCTTTCGTACAGTCGTTGGTTAAAGGTATCGCTGTCGTCATTCAGGTATTGAATAATCGTGCCGTCTTTGCGGACATGGGATACTTTCAAACCGAAATGTTCGATGATTTGTTCCGTGCTGTATGTGCCGTTGTCGAATTGGAACTCGGATATGGCGCCTTGCGAACCCATTTGGTTTTTAATCGTCAATACGTCATTGCTGCCTTTGATGGAAACAGTCCATGTATTGCCGTTCAGACGAGGCACAGTGATGAAGTCGTAGGGTTCGGGCATATAGTCGATGCCGGTTTTATCGTAGCCTTGGGTAACGGAAATGCTTAAGTCATCCAATGTCAAACCGCCGGTAAATTTTACGGCGTTGCTGATGGAGGTAGGATTGAATTCTTCGTCGATATCGAAACCGAAGTCGAAAATGGTGTCGTGTCCGTATCCTTTGCCGAAGACATAGGTATCACGCCCATCGCCGCCTTCCAGATAGTCATCGCCTGTACCGCCGTCGAGGTAATCGGCACCAACCCGCGCATATATTTTGTCATTGCCGTTGCCGCCGTACAGTTTGTCGTCTGAAGACCATTCGTTGCCCCAGTAGGTCGTGCCTTCGTCTCGGATGATGTCGTCGCCGTCCATGCCGTAGATCACGTCCCTGCCGTCTGTGCCGGAGCTTAATTCGTCATTAAACTTGCTGCCGACAATCACATCGTCGTTCGGTGTGCCTTCATTTTTGATGCCTTGGTCGGCTTTTCCGGTGTTGACGGCTTTGAGCAGGGTTTCGGCTGTATAGTTTTCGCCGAGGAATTGGAATTGGTTGATGGAAATATGTCCTTGGGCGTCAACTTGGTTTTGAATGGTTGCCGAGCCGTTGGCGGATGTGATTTCCCAGTTTTTGCTGCCGTCGGCATTGTCGATGACGTTTACTTTGATGTCGCTGACACGGAGGTCGTCTGAAAACTTCAGGGTATTGTTGCCTTGATTGTCGATAATCGTATCGTCGCTGCCGTAAATATAGGTGTCGTTGCCTGTTCCGCCTTTCAACATATCTTTGCCTGCTCCTCCGATTAAAGTGTCGTCGCCTGCGTCGCCGTTGATGGTGTCGTTGCCATCGCCGCCGTCCAAGTAGTCATTGCCGTCGCCGCCGTTAATGTTGTCGTTGCCGCCCATGCCGTAAACGGTATCGTTGCCGCGGCCGCTATTGAGTCGGTTGTGTCCGTCGTTGCCGGTCAGGGTGTTATTGCTGTTGTTGCCTGCCGCGTAGATATTGGCGTTGCCGGTCAGGGTAACGTTTTCAACGTGGGTTGAGGCGGTATAAGAAACGCTGCTGATCACGGTATCATTGCCTTCGCCGCTATTCTCAACGACAACATCTTTTGCGTTATCTACATAGTAGGTATCGTCTCCGATGCCGCCGCGCATCATGTCCGCGCCTGCTTTGCCGTCGATGACGTCGTTGCCGACGGTGCCGTTCAGCGCGTCGTTTCCTTCCGTGCCTTCAATACGTTCGCCTGCATTGTCGCGTATTTCTACTTGCGCTTGGGTGGCTTTGATGAATTGGTTGAGGTTTAATGTGCCGTTTGCGAAAACAAACCGTTGGACGGAAGGCATATTGCTGCCTTCTTGGTATTGATTGGAAATGGTCAGGACGGATTGTGTGTGTTTCACCGCGATACGCCAGTCCTGTCCGCCCTCTGCATTGCGCACGGCGGTAACTGTCAGATCGTCTGCGCTGAGACCGTCTAAAAAGCGGATGCTGTTGCTGCCTTGGCGGTCGATTACTGTATCATTGCCGCTTTTTTCGCCGAACAAATAGGTATCGTTGCCTTCCCCCCCTTGCAATACGTCGTTTCCTGCCGCGCCGTCTAGGATATCGTTGCCTTCGTCGCCGAATAGTTGGTCGTCGCCTTCTCCCCCGTTGATGTTGTCGTGACCTGCGCCCCCGTAAACCGTATCATTACCGCGCCCGCTATACAGGCGGTTGTTGCCGCTGTTGCCGACCAATACGTTGTCTGAATTGTTGCCCGCGCCATAAATATTATCCGAACCGGTCAAAACCAAGTTTTCGACATTGTTCGACAAGGTGTAGCTGACATTGCTATAAACGGTATCCTGTCCTTCATTTGCCTTTTCCACAATGTTGTCTGCGGTATGGGTGGCATAATAGACATCATTGCCCTTGGTTCCTTGAAAAACCTTGGGTTCGGATGACTTTTCCAAAGATGCGGAGTGTGCGGCGGCTTCTTCAGAAACGATTGCGCGAAAGACTTGTTTTGTATCCATGATATTATTTTTTCCGTGAGCTGACGGTTGCCTATCCGGGGAGATGGGATAAATAACCAGATTGGGGGGTATCGTAATTTATTGATTGAATCGTTACACGCAGTCGAACTGCGTGGCTTCCTTAGACTGCTTTATCCTCAACAAGTTCTAACTCTTTCTCAAAACATTATTTAATCGGAATTTATATTTCAATTGATTAATTTGTTTATCATTTATGCCAAATTGAATTCAAATCAAGATTAAGCGTTGACCAACGCCGCACTGCGCCAATCCAATCCGCTATAAAACGAAAAGGTCGTCTGAAAACCTGATGGATGAGGTTTTCAGACGACCTTTTATTTACAACGGCAAATTACAGCGAGCGGGCGACTTCGACTATGTCGAAGCATTCCAGTTGATCGCCTTCCATAATTTCGTTGTAGCCTTTGATCATCAAGCCGCACTCGAAGCCCATGCGGACTTCTTTGACGTCGTCTTTGTAACGTTTCAAAGAAGACAGTTCGCCGGTGTGGATGACCACGTTGTTGCGGATAAGGCGGATATGCGAATCGCGTTTGACTACGCCGTCGGTAACCATACAGCCTGCGATGTTGCCGACTTTGGATACGCTGATGACCTGACGGATTTCAACCATACCGGTAATCTGCTCTTTCTCTTCCGGCGCCAACATGCCGCTCATGGCTGCTTTGACGTCGTCGATGGCATCGTAAATGATGTTGTAGTAGCGGATTTCCACGTTTTCATTTTCGGCAAGTTTGCGCGAAGAAGCATCTGCGCGCACGTTAAAGCCGATGATGAACGCGCCTGAAGCGATGGCAAGGTTGACGTCCGACTCGGTAATGCCGCCCACGCCGCTGTGCAATACGTTCACTTTCACTTCGTCGGTGGACAGTTTTTTCAGGCTGCCCGCCAAAGCTTCGTAAGAACCTTGTACGTCTGCTTTGATGATGACCGACAAGGATTGGGCTTGGTTTTCGCCCATGTTGTTGAACATATTTTCCAGCTTCGCCGCCTGCTGTTTGGCAAGGCGAACGTCGCGGTATTTGCCTTGGCGGAAGAGCGCGATTTCGCGGGCTTTTTTTTCGTCCGCCAACACCATCGCGTCCTCACCGGCGTTCGGCACGTCGGACAAGCCGAGGATTTCGACCGGAATAGACGGACCTGCTTCGTTGACGGCTTTGCCGTTTTCATCAACCATCGCACGGATTTTACCGAATGCAGTACCGGCCAGCAGCATATCGCCTTTTTTCAGCGTACCGCTTTGAACCAGTAATGTGGCAACTGCGCCACGACCTTTGTCCAAACGTGCCTCAACGATGATACCTTTGGCAGGTGCATCGACAGGGGCAGTCAGTTCCAATACCTCGGCTTCGAGCAATACGGCTTCGAGCAATGCGTCGATATTGATGCCTTTTTTGGCGGAAACGTCGATAAATTGCACATCGCCGCCCCATTCATCCGGTACGACTTCGTGCGCAGTCAGCTCTTGGCGGATACGCTCAGGGTTGGCGGCTTCTTTATCGATTTTGTTCACGGCAACCACCATAGGCACGCCCGCTGCTTTAGCGTGGGCAATGGCTTCGATGGTTTGCGGCATCACGCCGTCGTCGGCTGCGACCACGAGAATCACGATGTCGGTTGCTTTCGCACCGCGTGCACGCATGGCGGTAAACGCTTCGTGACCCGGGGTATCCAAGAAGGTAATCACGCCGCGCGGGGTTTCAACGTGGTATGCGCCGATGTGCTGGGTAATGCCGCCTGCTTCGCCTTGTACCACTTTGGCGCGGCGGATGTAGTCCAGCAGCGAGGTTTTACCGTGGTCGACGTGACCCATGACGGTAACGACCGGCGGACGCGGCAATGCTTCGGCTTCCACAGCTTCCACGCCTTCATCCAAGAATGCTTCGGGATCGTCGGCGGCAGCAGGTTTGCCGATGTGGCCGAGTTCTTCCACCACAATCAGGGCGGTGTCTTGGTCGATGGATTGGTTGATGGTGACCATCATGCCCATTTTCATCAGGGCTTTGACCACTTCCACGCCTTTGACTGCCATTTTGTGCGCCAAATCGGCAACGGTAATGGTTTCAGGAACCAAGACTTCGTGCACGACGGGCTCGGTCGGTGCTTGGAAGGCGTGTTGGTTCGGCTCGAGTTTGAGTTTTTTACCTTTTTTACCACCGCGTACGCGCTCGTCGTCGCCGTTGCGGGCATTGCGGTCGCGTCCGCCTTTACCGCCTTTGCCTTTGGCATTGCGGCTTTGGTTGTCATCGTCGCGGTTGTGGCGGTCTTCTTTTTTCGCACGCGCAGGATTGGCAGCTTTGCTGTCTGCCGGTGCGGCTTTGGCTTTTTCGGCAGGTTTGCGTTGCTCACTGGCTTTGGCTTCGGCTGCGGGCTTGGCTTGTTGGTCTGCCTGTTGCTTCATGGCTTCGCGACGCGCCTGACGCTCTTGTTTTTCTTTCAACAAGGCTTCCTGATGGGCGCGCAAAGCGGCGGCGCGGCGTGCTTCTTCGTCGCGTTGCGCTTGCTCTTCTGCGCTGACCACAGGTTGCGGAGCGGCTGGAGCAGCGGGTTTTGCCGCTTTTTTCGCGTCTTTGCCTTTATTGCCTTTGTCTTGTTTGGTTTTTTTGCCTTCGGCAGGTTTTTCAGACGACCTTTGGGCAGGTTTGTCTTCAGACTGAACTGCTTGTGCAGCAGGTTCTGCCGGTTTGTCGTCGGCTTTGCTTTCAGCTGCTTGCGCTTCGGCAGGTTTTTCAGCCGCTTCAACAGGTTTCGCTTCTTCCGCTTTAGCCTTAGGCTCGGATTTAGCAGCCTTGGCAGCTTTCAGTTTCGCAGCTTCTGCTTCGGCTTTCGCGCGCGCTTCGGCACGGGCGGCGGCTTCTGCTTCGGCTTTCGCCTGTTCTGCGGCTTGGTCTTTCGCTTCTGCCTGCTCGGCTTTTTGCGCCTCAGCTACTGCTTTGGCTTTGGCTTCGGCGGCAAGCTCTTCCGGCGAAGGAATTGTTACGGCGCGGCCGCGTTTGCGTTCGACTTTGACGCCGCCGACAGTGCTGACTTCGGTTTTTTTGCGGCGGATGCTGATGGTTCCGCCGTCATTGCCGTTTTTCTTTTTCAGATAGGCATTCAGCAGTTGCTTGTCGTTCAGCGTCAGGGAATCGCTGCCGCTGTTTTTATTGACGCCGGCTTCTTTCAGTTGTTTCAACAAATCATCGACGGGGCGTTTCAGTTCGGCGGCAAATTGTTCTACGGTTGTGTTACTCATCTGTACCCCCATTAGTTCTCTTCGGTAAACCAGTGTTCGCGGGCGGCAAGAATCACTTTTTTCGCCGCTTCTTCATCTACACCGGTTATTTCAATCAGTTCGTCAACGGCCAGTTCCGCCAGATCGTCGCGGGTGGTTACACCGGCTTCAGCCAGTTTGCGGAGCATATCGGAATCTACGCCGTCCAGATTGCGCATGTCGTCTGAAACTTCTTCCAGTTTCTCTTCAGACGCAATCGCCATGGTCAGAATCGCATCGCGTGCGCGGTTGCGCAGGGTTTCGACGATTTCTTCGTCAAAGCCTTCGATGGCGAGCAATTCGGCAGCCGGAACGTAAGCGACTTCTTCCAACGTAGCAAAACCTTCTTCAACCAAAATATCGGCAGTTTCGTCGTCGATATTCAGATGCGCGGTGAAGAGGTTGCGGATGGCTGCGTCTTCGGCGGCGGTGCGTTCGTCCGCTTCTTCGACGGTCATAATATTCAACTGCCAACCTGTCAAATCGGATGCCAAGCGCACGTTTTGACCGCCGCGGCCGATAGCAAGCGCAAGCTGGTCTTCAGCAACGATCACGTCAACCGCGTGTTTGTCATCGTCAATCACGATGCGGCTGACTTCGGCAGGAGACAGCGCGTTCATCACGAACTCGGCAGTTTCAGACGACCACAGCACCACATCAATGCGCTCGCCTGCCAATTCGTTGCTGACGGCGTTCACACGGGAGCCGCGCACGCCGATACAGGTACCTTGCGGATCGATGCGTTGGTCGTTGGCTTTGACCGCCACTTTCGCACGTTGGCCCGGGTCGCGCGCCACTTCGCGGATTTCCAACAAGCCGTCTGCAATTTCAGGCACTTCCATTTCGTACAGCTTCGCAAGGAAATCGCCCGAAGTACGGCTGAGGATGACTTGTTTGCGGCCGGTATTGCCGATTTCGTCCACACGCAAAAACAGCGCGCGGATACGGTCGCCGCCGCGGAAGTTTTCACGCGGAATCATTTGTTCGCGCGGAATCAGCGCGTCTAGCTTGCCCGGAACGACTTCGACGATGATGCCGTGGCGTTCTACGCGTTTTACCGTACCGGAAACGATGTCTTCCTTAACGGCGAGAAACTCGTTCAGATTTTGCTCGCGCTCCGCATCGCGGATGCGTTGCAGGATGATTTGTTTGGCAGTTTGCGCGGCTTGGCGGCCGAAGCCTTCGTTCGGCAGCGTTTCTTCGTAGTAGTCGCCGATTTGAATGTCGGTACCCGGAATTTCTTCTTGGATTTCTTCGATGGTTTTTTCCAGGTCGGGATAGGTGTAATCCTCGTCGGCAACAATCAGCCAGCGGCGGTAAGTATGGTATTCGCCGGTATCGCGGTCGATTTCGACGCGCACGTCCATGTGCTCGCGGTCGGCTTTTTTCTTGGCTGCGGTAGAAAGGGCAAATTCCAATGCTTGGAACACCACTTCCGCTTCAACGTTTTTCTCGCTTGCCAACGCTTCGGCAAGTTGCAACATTTCGCGACTCATTTTTTAGAATCTCCAATATCAAGTTTTAAAATTTAAATTCGGGGCGCAGGCGGGCTTTATCGATATTGTCTAAGCCGATTTGCGCGGTTTTGCCGTCGAAAGAGAGCGTTACGGTATCGTTTTCACAACCCTCGATGCGGCCGATAAAGTTCTTTTGTCCGTCAACCGGCAGGCGGGTTTTGATTTTTGCCTGCTGTCCTGCAAAGCGCACGAAATCGGCGGCTTTTTTCAGCGGTCGGTCAAGGCCGGGGCTGGAAATTTCCAGATTTTTATAATCGATGTCTTCCACCATGAACACGCGGCTCAAATGATTGCTGACGGTCGCGCAGTCTTCGACGGTAATACCGCCTTCCTTATCGATGAACACGCGCAGCGTGCCTTGCGCAGTCAGCTCGAAATCGACCAGTTCGTAGCCCAAACCCGGCAGGGTTTTTTCGAGAATTGTTTGAATATCCATGAATCTCCCAGAGTACATAAACAAAAAAATGGCCCCGTGGCCATTTTTCGTCAAAATTGAAAAATTGGCTTATTATAACCGCTTTCCACTCAAAAGAAAAGCGTTGATTTATCGCGGCTTTTTTCAGACGACCTCATAGAATGAATATACCTGATGGCATAAAACCAAGCTTGAAGATTGTTGACAAAAACAGTTGTCTGAAAAATGACTGCTTAAAATTACCCCTTGATAATCATCATATTATTTTCAACAATTCTTTTTCAGACGACCCCATTTCCCTTCCATACGGCTTGCACGAAGCACGCCGTCATTCTAAAATCCAAAGCTGTTATCATTGAAACAAAAAGGCCTCGCCATGTCCGCCCGCCCCATCTACAACTTTTCCGCAGGCCCCGCCGTCCTGCCCGAAGCCGTATTACATACCGCGCAACAAGAAATGCTCGACTACAACGGCACAGGCTTCCCTGTCATGGCGATGAGCCACCGTTCGGAAATGTTCCTCAGCATCCTCCATCACGCCGAACAAGACCTGCGCACGCTGCTGAACATTCCCCCAAACTACAAAATCCTGTTCCTGCAAGGCGGCGCGACCACGCAATTCAACATGGTTGCGATGAACTTGGCGCATGGCTTCCCGTCCGCCGACGCAGTGGTAACGGGCAACTGGAGCCGCATCGCCTACGAACAAATGAGCCGCCTGACCGATGCCGAAATCCGACTGGCGGCACACGGCGGCGAACAATTCGACTACACCGCCCTGCCGCCCGTCGAAACTTGGGACATAGACAAAAACTCCGCCTTCGTCCACTTCGCCATCAACGAAACCGTCAACGGTCTGCAATACCAAACCGTTCCCAAACTTTCAGACGACCTGCCGCCGCTCGTTTGCGATATGTCCAGCGAAATCCTCTCGCGCGAATTTGACGTTTCCGACTACGGGCTGATTTACGCGGGCGCACAGAAAAACATCGGTCCTGCCGGCACAACCGTCGTCATCATCCGAGAAGACCTGCTCGACCGCTGCCCCGACAGCATTCCCGACGTTTTCAACTACCGTTCCCACATCAACCGCGACGGCATGTACAACACCCCGTCAACCTACGCCATTTATATGTCAGGTTTAGTGTTCCGCTGGCTGCTGACACAAGGCGGCGTGAAGAAAATCGAAGCCGTCAACAACATCAAAGCCCAAACGCTTTACGACGCCATCGACAACAGCGGCGGCTTCTACATCAACCGAATCCGCCCCGATGCCCGCTCTAAAATGAACGTCGTCTTCCAAACCGCCTCAGCCGAACTCGACCGCCGCTTCGTCCTCGAAGCTGAACTGCAAGGCTTGTGCCTGCTCAAAGGCTACAAAACCGTCGGCGGTATGCGCGCCAGCATCTACAACGCCATGCCGCTCGAAGGCGTACAGGCTTTGGCGGACTTTATGAGCGATTTCCAGCGGCGTTACGGCTAAGACAAAATGCGCTTTTGTGCATGGAGACACTGACAGACCTCGTCAAACTCCTGCTCGACATCATCATCGCCGCCGCCAAATTCACCGGCAACGACGACGCATAAAACCAGCCCTCCGAAACCCGTTTCCGCTCCGCCGAAACCGCATTTTCAGACGACCCCGTTCCCAATCCGACCCGAAAAAACATGAAAACATTCCGACTATTCGCCGCAACGATACTGACCTGCTCCTTTCAGACGGCCTCCGCCTACGATGTAACCCGTGGCGCATTGCAAAACCACCCTGCCTTGGTAAGCTACGGCTACAACTTAAACGCCATTCACAATAACAACCGAAACGTTGTTTATCACGGCAACAATACAAGCACCTATGACGGAGGCAATATCCTAACGCTGAAAAACCTTTACTATCTCAACGAGATAGATCGGCAAATCGAAAGGCGCCGAAGACCCGTAAATTACAACAACCCGCGCATATGTATGAAAGTTCCGGTTGTTGAAAACAGAGGTTCGCAACTCTGCATGCATCTCTTTCTCGACCGCGCGCTCCCCGCACCGAGGGCAGAACTGTATTTCAGCAACGATGACATCAGATATCAAGGCCCCGTCCTCACATACGAAAACGGCATCCTCATAGAAAGCACCGTTTACCACGATAATTTCGAGCTCCAAGAAGGCGGGAAACGTTACGAACGCATCAACGAAAAAACCTATGCCGTTACCCAATACGGCCGCGAACGCACACCCGTCGCCGGTTCGTACGCCGAAATATCGGCCGAACAGGCCGCACAGGAAATCGGCGTAAAAAGCGTGTATCTACAAGATGCGTTGTCTCCGTCCCTTTACGAACGCGTCGTGAAAGCAACAAAGAAAATACGCGGCTCGAAATAAACGGCGTTTTCAGACGGCCTGCCGCCTCCAATCTTGGAAACATCCATGCAGAAAACACATAAAAAACTCGCCATCATCGGTGCGGGCGGCCACGGCAAGGTCGTTGCCGCCACCGCACTGGCCGCCGCCCGCTGGACGAAAATCGTCTTTCTCGACGACGAAGCGGAAGAGGAAATACTCGGCCTGCCCGTCATCGGCAACGCCATCCGCTAAAAAGTGTAGCCAATTCAAAATAAATCTCAAGAGCGGATGAATGCGTATTGTGATCAGGTAAATCAACGATATTCTGTTAACGCCCATTCCCTGAAAAACCCAAAAGGTCGTCTGAAAACTTGAAATCAAGATTTTCAGACGACCTTTTTATCTGACACAACAAAGGCTTGTCCCATTTAGACAAGCCCGCTGCCACTAAAGCTTACATCCCGCCATAATTCGGCCCGCTTGCACCTTCGGGGCAAATCCAAGTGATGTTTTGCGTCGGGTCTTTGATGTCGCACGTTTTGCAGTGAACGCAGTTGGCGGCGTTGATTTGCAGGCGCGGGCTGCCGTTTTCTTCGACGATTTCGTACACACCAGCCGGACAATAGCGCGTTTCGGGCGAGGCGTATTCCTTGTAGTTCACGTCTATCATCGTTTGCGGATTTTTCAGCACCAAATGGTCGGGCTGGTTTTCTTCGTGCGCAAGATTGGCGAGGAAGACGCTGCTTAAGCGGTCGAAGGTCAACACGCCGTCGGGTTTCGGATAATCAATCGGCTTGCACGCGGCGGCTTTTTTGAGTTGCTCGTTGTCTTTGCCGTGATGTTTCAAGGTCCACGGGGCTTTGCCTCTGAAAATCATCTGGTCGATGCCGGTATAGATTGAGCCGAGGTAAACGCCCCATTTGAATGACGGACGGACGTTACGCGCGGCGTAAAGCTCTTGATACAGCCAGCTTTGTTCGAAACGTTGCTGATAATCCGCCGCTTCTTTACCGCTGTCGAAACCCTCCGCTTCTTCAAGGTTTTCCAACAAGGGGAACACGGCTTCTGCGGCGAGCATGGCGGATTTCATCGCGGTATGAATGCCTTTGATGCGCGGCATATTGAGGAAACCCGCCGCATCGCCGATTAAAACGCCACCCTTGAACGAGAGCTTCGGCAGGCTTTGCAAACCGCCTTCAATCAGCGAACGCGCGCCGTAAGCAATGCGGCGGCCGCCTTCGAAGGTTTTGCAGATTTCGGGATGGGTTTTGAAACGTTGGAACTCTTCAAACGGCGACAGATAAGGGTTTTGATAGTCCAAACCGACTACAAAACCGACGGCGACTTTGTTGTCGTCGAAATGGTAAACAAACGCGCCGCCGTAGGTTTGACTGTCGAGCGGCCAGCCCGCGCTGTGTATCACCAAGCCGGGCTGATGTTTTTCAGACGACACTTCCCAAATTTCTTTGATGCCCAAGCCGTAAGTTTGCGGCTGGCTGTTTTGGTCGAGTTGGAAACGTTCGATGACTTGTTTGGAAAGCGAACCGCGGCAACCTTCGGCAAACAGAGTTTGCTGCGCCCAAAGCTCCATGCCGGGCTGGAAACTGTCGGTCGGCTCGCCGTCTTTGCCCACGCCCATATTGCCGGTCGCAATGCCTTTGACCGAACCGTCTTCGTGATACAGCACTTCGGCGGCGGCAAAGCCCGGATAGATTTCCACGCCCATATTTTCCGCCTGCTCCGCCAGCCAGCGCACAACTTCACCCAAGCTGACGATGTAGTTGCCGTGATTGTCGAAATTGGGGGTAACGGGCAGATTGAACGCTTTTTTCTCCGTCAGGAACAACACTTTGTCCTGCGTTACCGCGCGCGTCAGCGGCGCGTCTTTTTCTTTCCAGTCGGGAATCAGCTCATTCAGCGCAATCGGATCGATGACCGCCCCCGCCAGCGAATGCGCGCCCGCCTCAGAACCCTTCTCCACCACGCAAACGCTGATTTCGCGCCCGTTTTTTTCGGCAAGCTGCTTGAGTTTGATGGCGGCGGACAAACCCGACGGGCCTGCGCCGACAATCACGACATCGTATTGCATACTGTCGCGGGTGATGGATTCTGTCATGGTGGTTCCTGTATGTTTATTATTGAATTGAAAACCCGCGATTATACAACGGGAACATATAGTTACCAAATACAACAAAGGTCGTCTGAAAACCATATTTTCGGTTTTCAGACGACCTCTTCATCTTTGCGGCTATTTGGTTTTGAACCAGGCAAACCACACTAATACAATCACAAAGCCAAAATAGGCGATGCTCCAGTACGGCAGTGCAATACCCAGCAGATAGTCCGGCACGGCACAATCGCCAAAGCCGCGCACAATCGGTTCAAACCAGTCAAACAGCGGCCAATCCTTCAAACGGAAAGTCCACGGCGCACCGCAGGACGGCGCACTGCCGGGCGGCAGGCTTTGCAACCACAATTGATAGACCGCGACACCTGCGCCATACACTGCCGGTATACTGACCAACAAGGCGCTGAACAGTCTGCCAATCTTAGAAACCTGACGGAAAAAGGCCGCTGCCAAAGCCACCAATCCGACCGCCAAAACCGACAAACGCTGCAAAATACATAAAACGCAAGGGTCCATTCCTAAAACATATTGCGAGGCGAACGAACCGCAGGCAGCCAAGATCGATAAAACAACCAGAAAAAAGATAGTTTTTCTAAAAAAATTCATAACCTTAAACTTTCCAATTATTCAGACGACCTTTTTATTCATTTCAAAACAACCGCCGCATCAAATGCGCATCGGCATCACGATGTATTTGAAGTTCGGATTATTCGGCACGGTAAACAAGGTCGAACGGTTGGCATCGCCGAAAGCAAGCTGCATATCGTCGGAATGGATGTTGCGCAATACGTCCATCAGATAGCCGATGTTGAAGCCGACTTCGAGTTCGCCGCCTTGGTAGGCGATTTCGAGTTCTTCGCGGGCTTCTTCCTGCTCGTTGTTGCTGCACACGACGCTCAATAGGCCTGGTTGCAGGAACAGGCGCGCGCCGCGGAATTTTTCGTTGGCAAGGATGGCGGCACGTTCAAGCGCGCCCAAGAGTTGGGTACGGGAAACGAGGAAGATTTTGTCGTTGTCCAACGGGATGACGCGGTTGAAATCGGGGAATTTGCCGTCGATGACTTTGCTGACGATGGTTGTGCCGTTGCATTGGAAGCGCACTTGGTTGTTGAGCAATTCGACGCTGATGGGTTCGGACGGGTTGTTCAGCAGCTTGAAGAGTTCCAAAACGGTTTTACGCGGCAGGATGACTTCGGTTTTGGGCAGTTCGGCTTCGATTTGGCTGGCGGCGTAGGCAAGGCGGTGGCCGTCGGTGGCGACGAGGCGCAGTTGGTTGCCTTCAACCTGCATCAGCAAGCCGTTGAGGTAGTAGCGGATGTCTTGCACTGCCATGCTGTATTGGACTTGCGAAAGCATGGTTTTGAAGGTTTCTTGCGACAGGGAGAACGCTGCGCTGATGTCTTCGCCGACGCTCATCAGCGGGAAGTCTTCGGCAGGCAGGGTTTGCAGGGCGAAGCGTGATTTGCCTGCACGCAGGGTCAGGCGGTTGTCCGCCCAGTCGAGCGAAACGATGGCGCTGTCGGGCAAGGCGCGCAGGATGTCTTGGAATTTTTTGGCGTTGGTGGTGATGCGGAAATCGCCCGCCTGACTTTCCGGGCCGGCTGTGTTGATTTGGATTTCCAAGTCGGTCGCCAAGAGTTTGGTTTGACCGTCTTTGCTTTCGAGCAGGACGTTGGAGAGGATGGGCAGGGTATGGCGGCGTTCGACGATACCGGTAACGGCTTGCAGCGGCTTGAGCAGACTATCGCGGTCGGCTTGTAAAATCAGCATGGTCAATTCCTTTTGAATCGGTTATTTCGGGTGTTTTTAAATCGGGTTCGGCGTGCGGGATAAATAATGCGCCGCCGTTAAAATCAAAGTGTATTTGCGTTTTCAGACGACCTTTTAAGATAGGGGTCGTCTGAAAACCGTTTCTGACTCAGTTTTGAATCAGAATCAGGAGTTTTTCGTAATCTTGCGCCAACTCGGGATCTTCTTCGCGCAGTTTTGCGACAGCTTTCACGCCATGCATGACGGTCGTGTGGTCGCGTCCGCCGAACGCGTCGCCGATGGACGGCAGGCTGAGGGTGGTCAGCTCTTTGGTCAGGCTCATGGCGACCTGACGCGGACGGGCAATGTTACGCGTGCGCTTTTTGCCGAGTATATCGCTGATTTTAATGCGGTAATATTTGGCAGTCGCGTCGATAATGGTGTCAGCGGTAATGATTTTGTGTTTTTCGGCGATGATGTCCTGCAAAGCCGTGCGCGCCAAATCCATGTCGATGACGGGGCGGTTCATAAAGCGGCTGCTTGCACTGACGCGGTTGAACGCACCTTCCAGTTCGCGCACGTTGGAACGAATCAGGTTGGCAACAAACAATGCGGCTTCGTCTTCAATGCTGATGCCTGCTGCTTCTGCCTTTTTCTGCAAAATCGCCACGCGCATTTCCAGCTCGGGTGGTTCGAGTTCTAAAGTCAAACCCCATGAGAAACGCGATTTGAGGCGGTCGTCCATGCCTTCGATTTTGGCAGGCAACACGTCGCAAGTGAGGATGAGCTGTTTTTTCTCGTTGTGGAAATGGTTGTACAGATAGAAAAATTCTTCCATCGTACGGTCTTTGCCTTTGATGAACTGGATGTCGTCGATAATCAGCAGGTCGTATTGTTTGTATTGCTGCTTGAACACATCGTAAGTATTGTTGCGCACCGCCTTCATAAAGCTGCGGATATAGTCGTCTGAATGCATATAGCGCACTTTGGCATCAGGACGGTTTTTCAGCAGTTCGTTGCCGATGGCCTGCACCAAGTGGGTTTTACCCAAACCCGTGCTGCCGTACAGGAAAAACGGGTTGTAGCCCTGCCCCGGATTCTCCGCAATCGCTTGAGCGGCGGCTGCGGCAAGGCGGTTGCCCTTACCTTCGACCAAGGTATCGAATGTGTAGTCGCGCGACAGATTCGTCTGTTCGTAACGCGCTTCTTCCGCATCGCACTGCGCTTCCGTTTTGGCTTTGGCAACAACTTTGGATTCTGCGGGCGTAGCGGCAGGCTGTTTGTTTTCATGCGGCAGATTTTTCATGCGCTGCGCCAAAATATCCGCCGCCGTTTTCGCAACGGAGGGCTTGTCTGAGTTTTCAGACGACGTATCGTCCGAAAAAGATTCTTGTGCGTCAGCTTTCAGCATTTCTTCCGTCAACGCGGCTTGTTCAGGCGCAACCACCCCCGCATTTTCCGCCATTTCATAATGCTGCCCAGCACCCGCCTTAAACGCAAAAGCTGCTTGCAGCGGAGCCAATTCCGCACGCACCACTTCGATTTTGGCGGCAAACTGACTTTTGAGCATATTGCAGGCAAACTGGTTTTTACCGTAAACCACCCACACGCCGTTTTCCTCGCCCACAGTCAGGGGCGCAATCCATTGCGAGAACTGCCCGGCAGGCAAAATATCGTGAAGTCGGCGGAGGCACTGCGGCCAAAATTCTGCTAGCGTCATGAATAAGCTCGAGTCGTGGAAATCGTTGGAAAGAAACGGAGAGAAACCGTCGGAAATTGCAGCCTTTGAAAATGCGGTTTCAGCCCGACAGGAAAAGTGTCGCAAATACCGCACAAACCCTATCCGCCAAACCGAACGTCGTCTGAAAATACAATTAAATTATTTTCGGAAAATCATCACGATAAATCCGAACCAACATTTTCAGACGACCTATCGCCCGACAAAGTGACAGGAATTGCCGATTATACCCACTCCGATAAACTTTATCCACAACCCGCCGGAAATTTTATCCACAAAGCGCCGCGCAAATCCGCAAACCGAATCAACCCGCGCGCATATCCATTTACTCAACCGAGATTGACAAAAGATGAAAATTAGAGTGTAATTCACGGTTTATTTATCTACCGATTTTTTAGGAAACATCATGAAACGCACTTATCAACCTTCCGTTACCAAACGCAAACGCACCCACGGCTTCCTGGTCCGCTCCAAAACCCGCGGTGGTCGCGCAGTATTGGCAGCCCGTCGCGCCAAAGGCCGCAAACGCTTGGCAGTGTAATTTTGGACTACCGCTTCGGAAAGCAGTACCGCTTATTAAAAACGGATGATTTTTCATCCGTTTTTGCGTTCAAAAACCGGCGCAGCCGCGATTTGCTGCAAGTTTCCCAATCTGCCGACAACGGATTGAACCATCCGCGGCTTGGCTTGGTCGTCAGCAAAAAAACAGCGAAACGCGCGCATGACCGCAACTATATGAAGCGCGTCATTCGCGATTGGTTCAGACTGAACAAAAACAGCCTGCCGCCGCATGATTTCGTCGTACGCGTCCGTTTGGCATTCAACCGGCAAAATGCCGCCGAAGCGCGAAACCAATTGGCGCAACTCATGCGCAAACGCTGATGAATACCCTGTTGTCCAAATTCATCCTCGCGCTGATTCGTTTTTACCAATACGCCATCAGCCCGCTGATACCGCCGCGCTGCCGCTATACCCCAACCTGTTCGCAATATGCGGTCGAGGCAGTCAAAAAATACGGCGCATTCAAAGGCGGCTGGCTCGCATTCAAACGCATCGCCCGCTGCCACCCTTTCGGCGGACACGGACACGACCCCGTCCCGTAATCCGAATCATTCGGATAACTTGATTTCCTTTAATTTCCCGTCGGTTTCTATATAATGCCGTCTGAAGCAGTTTTCATCTCCATTACATACCCGTCAATTCCAGGAATCTCTTATGGATTTTAAAAGACTTGTGGCATTTTTTGCTATTTCGCTGGCAATCTTTGCCGGCTGGGAACATTTCTTCCCCAGCCCCAAACCCAATCCGGCACAACAGGCCGCGCAGCAACAGCAGCAAACCGCCGCAACCGCTGCCGCTGAAGCCGCACTCGCCCCCGCAACACCGATTACCGTAACGACCGACACGGTCAAAGCCGTCATCGACGAAAAAAGCGGCGATCTGCGCCAAATGACCCTGCTCAAATACAAAGCAAATGGCGACGAAAACAAAGCATTCACCCTGTTTAACGACAGCAAAGAATACACCTACGTTGCCCAGTCCGAGCTTTTGGATGCACAAGGCAACAACATCCTGAAAGGCATCAACTTTACCGCAGCGCAAAAAGAATACAGCCTCAACGGCGATAAAGTCGAAGTCCGCCTGAGCGCGCCTGAAACAAACGGACTGAAAATCGACAAAGTCTATACTTTCACCAAAGACAGTTACCTCGTCAACGTCCGTTTCGACATCACCAACACCAGCGGCAAGCCTGCCAACCTGAGCGCAGACTACCGCATCGTACGCGACCACAGCGAACCTGAAGGTCAAGGCTACTTTACCCGCTCTTTCGTCGGCCCCGTCGTTTACACTCCTGAAGACAAATTCCAAAAAGTCAGCTTCTCCGACTTGGACGACGATGCCAAATCAGGCAAAAACGAAGCCGAATACGCCCGCAAAACCCAAACCGGCTGGCTCGGCATGATTGAACACCACTTCATGTCCACTTGGATTCTCCAACCTAAAGGCGGACAAAGCGTTTGCGCCGCAGGCGACTGCCGTATCGACATCAAACGCCGCAACGACAACCTGTACAGCACCAGCGTCAGCGTTCCCCTTGCCGCCATCCAAAACGGCGCGAAAGCCGAAACATCCATCAACCTCTACGCCGGCCCGCAGACCACATCCGTCATCGCAAACATCGCCGACAACCTGCAACTGGCAAAAGACTACGGCAAAGTACACTGGTTCGCTTCCCCCCTCTTCTGGCTCCTGAACCAACTGCACAACATTATCGGCAACTGGGGCTGGGCAATCGTCGTTTTGACCATCATCGTCAAAGCCGTACTCTACCCGCTGACCAACGCGTCCTACCGCTCGATGGCAAAAATGCGCGCTGCCGCGCCCAAACTGCAAGCCATCAAAGAAAAATACGGCGACGACCGTATGGCACAACAGCAAGCCATGATGCAGCTTTACAAAGACGAAAAAATCAACCCGCTGGGCGGCTGTCTGCCTATGCTGTTGCAAATCCCCGTCTTCATCGGCTTGTACTGGGCATTGTTCGCCTCCGTAGAATTGCGTCAGGCACCTTGGCTGGGCTGGATTACCGACCTTAGCCGCTCCGACCCCTACTACATCCTGCCCGTAATTATGGCGGTAACCATGTTTGCCCAAACATTCCTCAACCCGCCGCCGACCGACCCGATGCAGGCAAAAATGATGAAAGTCATGCCGCTGATTTTCTCAGCCATGTTCTTCTTCTTCCCTGCCGGTCTGGTATTGTACTGGGTAGTCAACAACCTCCTGACCATCGCCCAACAATGGCACATCAACCGCAGCATCGACAAACAACGCGCCCAAGGCGAAGTGGTTTCCTAACAGCGGTTTGACACACTAAAAAGGTCGTCTGAAAACTTAATTTCAGACGACCTTTTTGTTTGGGAGCATTATAAAAGATGGCTGATCGGGCATTTAACAACAATCAAACACAAATGCCACACGGCTGAAATCGCGTTTAGCCAAATCTTCGGGCGTAATGAAGAAATTCGCCACACCGGAGTCGCCCCACATCAGTTTTCCAGTATAGCGGTCTTTTTCATTGATATCAGTGTCTAATTGCAACAGCAGGATGTATTTGCGCCAATCAGAACAAGTGATGGTAGCGGGATCATCAAAATCAGCGTCTTCATCACACTCAAGAAACGGGTCGCCCTGAAGAAAAATCGGAGAACCACCGATTTTATGCCCTTGAGATTTATTGAAATCTGCATCTTCCTCCTCTTCGCTTGCCGCTTGGAAAATCAGCGGAAACTCCCCAGAAAACGGCAGACATTCTGAATCGGTTGCCTGATAAGCGGAAAAATCGGTTTGCAATTCGCTCTCGGGCAATAATTCGGGATAGTACATAATGCGCCATCCGGCTTGTTCCGACAGATTTTCAAAGTCGTTACCTAAGCCGTAATCCAGCCCATCAACAAAAACTTGCAAGATGCCACGCTCGGGGAAACCGGGCAACGGCGGCACTTCGGCAAAGTTGATTTGTGCCACCAGAGTCAGCGGATGCTTTTTCTCGGCGTGATACGGATATTCGGCATTTTTTGGCAGGTAGGGCGTACCGCCGATTTTGCTTTGATAGGCCGTGGTAGCAGCAGCTTCTCCCAATGTGAAGCAGACGGCAGGACGGTACATGAGGTTCTCCTATCGGATAAAAAGTGTTGAATGGAATAAATTATATCGGATTAAATCAATGTTTACCTGAAATCTCCGAGAGGTCGTCTGAAAGTTTAAACTTACTAAACTAGAGCACACTTTTGAAATACTCCTCCCCCTTCCCGATGAACACAAAAAGGTCGTCTGAAAACTTAATTTCAGACGACCTTTTACATTTCCACCCTATTTCACAAACTTCAACACCTTGCCGGATTTTGCCGGCGTATCGGTTTCTTGTTTGTTTTCAGTTTCCTGTTCCGGTTGTTCTTTATCGGAAGGCTCATAGGGTTCGACTTCAAATCCCATGCCTTCGCCGCTTTCTCGGGCAAACAGGCTGACAACGTGTCCGACCGGAATCCAAATATCGTGCGCCACACCGCCAAAGCGGGCCGAAAAGCTGATCCAATCGTTGTCGATATTCAGATTATGGCTGGCAGTCGGTCCGATATTGAGGACAATCTCGTTTTCGCGAACATACTGCATGGGGACGCGGGTATGTTCGTTTACCCATGCGACAATGTGCGGCGTTTGATTGTTGTCCGTACACCATTCGTACAAAGCGCGAATCAGATAAGGCTTGGTAGATGTCGTCATGATGAATCCTTTCGGCCTTTAACGGCGCATTGCCTTCTCAGCGGGGGTCATGGCTTCGATAAAGGCTTCGCGTTGGAAGATACGTTCGGCGTATTTCAGCAATGGTGCGGCGGATTTGCCGAGTTTGATGTCGTAATGGTCGAGGCGCCACAGCAATGGGGACAACGCCACGTCAATCATTGAGAAATCATCGCCGAGAATGTATTTGTTTTTAGTGAACGCAGGCGCAAGCATGGTCAGACCGTTGCCGATGGCTTCGCGCGCTTTCGCCATTTCTTTATTGGTGGAATTCGGGTTTTCCAATACATGCACCAGGCTAAACAGCTCTTTTTCCATGCGGAACAAAACCAATCGTCCGCGACCGCGCATGACGGGGTCGCCGGGCATCAGTTGCGGATGGGGAAAGCGTTCGTCTATGTATTCATTGATGATATTGGATTCATAGAGGATCAAATCACGTTCAACCAAAACGGGGACTTGGTTATACGGATTCATTACGGCAAGATCTTCGGGCTTATTGAAAATATCAACGTCTTTGATTTCAAAATCCATGCCTTTTTCGTACAGGACGAAGCGACAGCGTTGGCTGAACGGGCATGTAATGCCTGAATATAATATCATCATGGTATTGGGCTCCTATAAGCATCCCAGACAATTTATTGCCTGAAATTGCAGAATAAAACAATCGCAAAATTATACGCGATTGCATCCAACAATTCCACAAAAAGCACATATCCTTTTGTTTATCAAAATATTTTCAATAAAATTCGAATTTCTAAAAAACGATATCCAAACTCAAATTCTTTGCTTTTCCGAGGCGTTTCGATTTTTACAGCAAATTTAAACCGCAGCGGGACATTACCGACGTCTTTACTGCACAAACGAAAAAATCGGCGGTTTGTTTCCGACAAACCGCCAAAAAGGTCGTCTGAAAACCGTTTTTCTCAGTTTTCAGACGACCTCTCGAGCCAAACGCCCTACTTCGGCGTATAACGGCCCGCCATCGCTTTATACACCATGTTTTCGTATTTCAGCGTTTCATACCGCTGGTTCAGCACGGTTTGGGCGGAACTGTATTCCGTGTTCAGTGCTTCCAGCCAGTCTTTCAGCTCGTTTTTGCCGTGTTGGTAGCGCACTTGGTAGTAGCGGCTGTTTTTCTTGTCCAAGGCGTAACGCTGCTCTTGATTGTTAAGCGCGGCTTGGGCGTTTTGGTAGGCGAGGTAGTTGGTGTTGACTTCGTTCAGCGCGGTGGTCAGGGCTTTTTCAAAGTTGAGTTTGGCGCTGTCGAAATTGGCTTGGGCGGTTTTGTCTTTCCATTTCATGGTCTGCCAGTTGAGGAACGGCAGGTTTATGGTGGCGGAGCCGCCCAAGAGCGGGATATTGAACGCGCTTTTGGCTTTTTCAGACGACGTGCTCAAGCTCGCGCCCAAGGTAATCGAGGGATACCAACTGCGTTTTTGCGCTTCGACGGATTGGAGCGAGGATTGCAGGCGGTATTCGGCGGCGCGAAGGTCGGGGCGGTTAGCCAATACGGTAATCGGTACGTTGAGGTTCACGCCTTTGACGGACGGCAATCGGTATTGCGCGGGGTCGGCGGCGATGGCTTCGTTCGGTTTGAGGTTGAGCAGGTTGCGTAAAACCTGTTTTTGCGTGTCGAGGCTGTTTTTCAGGGAAATCAGGTTGTTTTGCGCACTCAACAGCGATTGTTTCGCCTGCGTCGGCTGGCTGGAATCGGCTCTGCCGTAGCGGAACTTGGCATCGGCAATGCGGTTGATTTCCTGATATTGCTTGAGGGATTTTTGCGCCAATTCAATGGCTTCGTTGAGGTAGGCGATGTTGAAATAGGCGTCGGCGACATTGTTGATCAAAGTCAGGCGCGTGTTCGCCATATCCTGCCGCGTGGCTTGGTATTCCCAGACTTGCGCGTCGGCGGTGGCACTGAGTTTGCGCCACAAATCCAATTCGTAGCTCAAGCCGAGCTGGCTGCTGAAGGTGTTGCCGTGGCTGCCGGTTTTCAGGTTTTTGGATGTGGACGCACTCAACGAACCGCTGAACGACGGCACCAAATCCGCCCCCAAAATATTCGCCTGATACAGGGCTTTATTGACACTGATGGCCGCCTGTTTCAAATCGATATTGTTTTCCAAAGCCTGCGCCATCAGGGCGTTGAGCTGCGGGCTTTGGTAGATTTCCCACCAGTTGCCGTTCACGTCATAGCGTTCGGCGGTCTCCGCCGCGCTCATCACCTGCCCCGTCGATTCAAGCGTGAGGTTTTGGTCGATGCTGTGGACGGCACACGCGCTTAAGGCAAGGGCGAGCGACAGGGATAAGGCCGTCTGAAAAAAAGGTTTTTTCTGCATGTTGTGTCTTTCGGTTTAAGGTTTCAGACGACCTGAAAGGTCGGGAGGTCGTCTGAACAATCTCATCGGTTGCGTTTATTTATCGGCTAAAAACGCTTTCCGCTGTTCCGTAAAATGCCACCACGGCTTTGGTTCGTTCCCCTGCATAAAATCAACCAGCGACAGGAAAATATCGATCATGCAGGGATCGTGTCGGGTTGCGGTCAGGCTGCACAGGCGGTCGTACATTTCATAAGCGTCCTGCCCCGCCAAATCCTGCGGCTGCGTGATGCCGAGCAAAGCCAAATCCTCCGCCACGGCTTTGCCGACATTGGGCAGGTCGATCAATGTATTCAGCTTGCTTCGTTGTACTTTGTCGGGGTTCATGTTTCAGCCTTTGATTTGGAGGTCGTCTGAAAACCAGCAATCGGATGGATAAACTTGTTTTCGCGGGCAAAGCCCACGCTACTTTCGCCGCCGTCATTCCCGCACAGGCGGGAATAACGACAAAGCCATTTCTTATTTGAATTTATGTCGGATACAAGTATCCGACCTACTTTTTTCAGACGACCTCTTCCCATTCAAAAAGGTCGTCTGAAATCATGAAATCCTGACCACTACGCCACAATGTTGTTCGGCGGCGGCTTGGTAGAACGCGGCGAGTTCTTTAAACCGCTGCGCCAATTCCGCGCGGGTTTCGGCAAAGGCTTTTTCATCGCCCCAAATATCGGGGTAGATTTGGTTGTTTTGAAAATCTGCTGCGGTTTTACCGTCGAGCAGCGCGGCGAAGTCGGCTTGGTTCAGGGCTTTAGCCACTTCGGCAATTTCAGTATCGTCGATCCAGCCGGTGTGTTCGCCCGCTTCTTCGTCCTGCCGCAGGATGTTGCCGATAATGGCTTTGCTCAACGGGTTTGCCGCGTCGGCATCGTCCGAGCCTTTGCCGGTCAGGACGAAATGCAGCGCGTCCCAGAGTTTGCCTGCGCTGCATTCGGATACGGCGGCAGGCGTGCCGGCGGAGGCTTTGATTTGTTCGATGCCGCTTTGCGGATGGGCTGTGTATATTGCGTAAACGTCCATAGGTTTCCTTGTATTGAAGGCTTAAGATGCCTGTTTCGGGAGGGGTCGTCTGAAATATAGTGGATTAACTTTAAACCAGTACGGCGTTGCCTCGCCTTAGCTCAA
>JUNU01000168.1 GCA_001067655.1 Neisseria lactamica | reverse complement strand
GTACTGTCTGCGGCTTCGTCGCCTTGTCCTGATTTAAATTTAATCCACTATAGTATCCGCTCCCATTCAAAAAGGTCATCTGAAACTGAATTACACGGCGAAATATGGTTTTCAGACGACCTCTTCAAAAAATTGGCATAAAACTTGCATGAAATTCAACCGAGAAATTCACGTTTCACCCAAAATTTGATTAAACATCAAAAGAAACAACCAGTAACGCGATTTTACCCGTGCCAAACACACGCTTGCCTGAAGACGATATATCATCGCTTCCATTTATGTTCGTATGAAATTGTTACAAAGTGACAATAAATGTCATCAGAATGAAAAAGGCGGCGCACGGATAACATCGAATCTTGACCATGCAACAGGCGGTCTGACCAAAACTGCCGCCACCAAAAAGGATTAACCATGAAAACGTCCCGCATTGCCAAAACCGCCCTTTACCTCGCTGCCATAGCCGTATTGTCCGCCTGCGCCGGCAAAAGCCACGTTAAAGCCGACGGAACGACGGACAACCCTGTCTTTCCGAAACCCTACTCCGTAACCTTCAACAAAAATCAAGGCACATTCCCTACCGCCGATGAACTCGAACTCATGAAACCGGGTCTGAGTAAAGACGACATCTACAAAATCCTCGGCCGCCCGCACTACGATGAAGGTATGTTCGGCGTGCGCGAATGGAACTATCTCTTCCACTTCCGCACTCCCGGCGTGCCCGCCAATCCCGACATCGGCTCCAACGTAGAAGGCATTACCACTTGCCAATACAAAGTCTTGTTCGACAAACACAAATACGCCCGCAGCTTCCATTGGAAAGCCGTCTTCCCGGAAGATGCCGTCTGCCCGCCCGTACAAGAAGTTGCCCCACAACCCGCGCCCGAACCTCAAATCATCATCCGCGAGGTTGCGCCTGAAACACCCCACCGCATCCGCAGATAATTAGGAAACCATGTTTAAAAGAATCATCCTCGGCGTATCGCTGCTGGCAGGGCTGAACAGCTTTGCAGCAGCCGATGCCGCCAAAGAATACATGCAACGCAAAAAAGTCATCGTCAATACCGCCAAAGCCGAGCTGTGCTTTGCCGATGATGGTCAGTGCCACCCCGTACTCATCGGTAAAACCACACCCAAAGGCAAATTCGACATGCAGTTGATGAAGACTTCCAAACCCGGCTACGGCGGCGAAGTCATCGGCTTCAAGCAGGAAAAAGACTTCCTCTTCGCCCTGCACCGCGTTTGGACGCTCAAACCTTCCGAACACCGCATGAAACGCATCGCCTCCGATGTCGTCTCCGACCGCATCATGACCAACGGTTGTATCAACGTTACCGATAAAGTGTACGACAAGCTGCGCAATTACTTCGTTTTAGAAGTGATTTGACGGGCTACTCCGCATAACAAGGATACAGAAAGGTCGTCTGAAAACCTAAATCTCAGGGTTTTCAGACGACCTTTTTATAGTGGATTAACTTTAAATCAGGACAAGGCGACGAAGCCGCAGACAGTA
>JUNU01000011.1 GCA_001067655.1 Neisseria lactamica | reverse complement strand
TTTGAGCTAAGGCGAGGCAACGCCGTACTGGTTTAAAGTTAATCCACTATAACACGGACAAACAGTAATAAAAAGCGATACAAGGTCGTCTGAAAAAGATTTTTAGGCATAAAATTTCTAAAATATTATATTTTTCTATTTTATTCGTATTTTTTATCCAATATTCAGCATAATGTTTTTTTGATATTTACCATTCGGGATTTTGATTTACGTTAAAATACGCCTTTTTTTGTGAAGGTCGTCTGAAAAAAGACGGAGAGAATGATGTCTGAACAACACACACACGCTTCGACTTGGAAAAGCAAAATCAACGCGCTGGGACCCGGAATCATGATGGCTTCGGCGGCGGTAGGCGGTTCGCACCTGATTGCCTCGACGCAGGCGGGCGCGCTTTACGGCTGGCAGCTCGCGTTGATTATTATTTTGACCAACCTCTTCAAATACCCGTTTTTCCGCTTCAGCGCGCATTACACGCTGGATATGGGCAAAAGCCTGATTGAAGGCTATGCCGAGAAAAGCCGCGTTTACTTGTGGGTATTCCTGATTTTATGCGTCGTATCGGCAACGATTAACGCGGGTGCGGTTGCCATCGTAACCGCCGCCATCGTCAAAATGGCAATTCCCTCGCTGACGCTGAATGTCGGCGCAATCTCCGCGCTGATTATGGCTTCCTGTCTGATTATCTTGGCGAGCGGACGCTACAAGGCTTTGGACAATGTTTCCAAAATCATCATCGTCAGCCTGACGATTGCCACAGTCGCCGCAGCCGCCATCGCTATGTCGCGCGGCATGCAGATGAAGCCCGACTTTATCGAGCCTACCCCATGGACACTGGCAGGCTTGGGCTTCTTAATTGCGCTGATGGGCTGGATGCCTGCGCCGATTGAAATTTCCGCCATCAACTCGCTGTGGGTTACTGAAAAACAACGCATCAATCCTTCCAGCTACCGCGACGGTATTTTCGACTTCAACGTCGGCTACATCACCAGCGCAGTGTTGGCGGTCGTCTTCCTAGCCTTGGGCGCGTATGTGCAATACGGCAACGGCGAAGCAGTGCAAATGGCGGGGGGCAAATACGTCGGGCAACTGATCAATATGTACGCCGTTACCATCGGCGACTGGTCGCGTCCGATGGTTGCATTCATCGCCTTCGCCTGCATGTACGGCACGACGATTACCGTGGTGGACGGCTACGCGCGTGCGATTGCCGAACCGGTACGCCTACTGCGCGGCAAAGACAAAACGGGCAACGTCGAACTCTTTGCCTGGAACGTTTGGGTCGCAGGTACGGGCTTGGCAGTGATTTTTTGGTTCAACAGCGCGATGGCAGAGCTGCTCAAATTCGCCATGATTACCGCCTTCGTTGCCGCCCCTGTGTTCGCTTGGCTGAACTACCGCCTCGTCAAAGGCGACAAACGCCACAAGTTGACTTCGGGCATGAATTTCCTCGCCATCCTCGGCTTGATTTACCTGACCGGATTTACAGTTTTGTTCTTATTGAACCTGACCGGTATCTTGGCTGCACCTAAGTAAACCCAATAAAGCAAAGGTCGTCTGAAAACCAGATTTTGGTTTTCAGACGACCTTTTGCCATGTATGGCAAAATGTTCGACAGCAGAGATAAAGCTCAAACCCACATCGCGGCTGCCCATCAGAATCTCCCTATATCCTTTTGAATTTCCAACCAAACCCATTATAATAACGCCTCCTCGCGCCGTCGCGGACGACTCCCGACGGCATTTATTATGGAAGAATTATGAAGCCGTCTATCTTAGAAAAACTACAACAACTCAGCGACCGACTGGAAGAAGTCACCCACCTTTTCGGACAGCCTGAAGCCACGTCCGATATGGACAACTACCGCAAGCTCACGCGCGAACATGCCGAATTGACGCCCGTGGTCGAAGTATTCCAAAACTATCAGTTGGCTCAAAGCGACTTGGCGGATGCCGAAGAAATGCTGTCAGACCCCGAAATGAAAGACTTCGCCGCCGAAGAAATCGAAGCGGCAAAAGCCAAGATCGACACGCTCGATACCGAATTGCAAAAACTGCTGCTACCCAAAGATGCCGACGACGACAAAAACATCTTCATCGAAGTGCGCGCCGGAACAGGCGGCGACGAAGCCGCGCTGTTTGCAGGCGATTTGTTACGTATGTATAGCCGCTACGCTGAGCGCAACCGCTGGCAGGTCGAAATCGTTTCTGCCAATGAAAGTGAACTGGGCGGCTATAAAGAAGTCATCGCACGCATCGTCGGTTTGGGTGCGTACAGTCGTCTGAAATTTGAATCGGGCGGCCACCGCGTGCAGCGCGTCCCCGCCACCGAAAGCCAAGGCCGTATCCACACTTCCGCCTGCACCGTCGCCGTCATGCCTGAAGCGGACGAACTGGAAGACATCGAGTTGAACCCCGCCGACCTGCGCATCGACACCTTCCGTGCATCCGGCGCGGGCGGTCAGCACATCAACAAAACCGACTCCGCCGTCCGCATCACCCACCTGCCCACCGGCATGGTGGTCGAGTGCCAAGACGGCCGCAGCCAACACGCAAACAAGGCGCAGGCAATGAAAGTCCTCGCCGCCCGCCTGAACGACGCGCAAAAACGCGAAGCCCAAGCCAAAGAAGCCGCCGAACGCAAATCCCTTATCGGCAGCGGCGACCGCAGCGAACGCATCCGCACCTACAACTACCCGCAAGGCCGCGTGACCGACCACCGCATCAACCTCACCCTGCACAAGCTCGATTTTGTGATGGACGGCGACTTGGAAGAAATCACCAACGCCCTGATTGCCGAACATCAGGCAGAACTACTGGCGGCAATGGGCGATTAATGAGACGGTTGACGCTTGGTTTCAAAGTGTGACGGCAGGCTTGATGGTGGGAAAACAAGTTCTGCCGCAGTGTAAATCAAACCTCAGCCGTCGCCCGCCGTCCTTTCCGTAACCATAAAAATCATATGCGGAAATGACGGCGCTCCTAAAAAGCCTTCCCATCGTCTTCAAACGCAAGCCCAGATAAACCGGTTTTCCCAGTCTTCCAACAATCCGCCCCTTTTTCAGACGACCCATCCCAACCCATGAACACCCCGCTCACCCGCCGCCGTTTTTTCGCCATCGCCGCCCTGACTGCCGCCGGAGCGACCGCGCCCTTCCTCCTGAACCGCAACCGCCCTGCCCCGTTACCAACTACCGGCGAGCCCGTCATTTGGAAAGGCATCGCGCTGGGTTCCGGCGCCGAACTCCGCCTCTTCGGCGTTGACCGCAAAGAAGCCGAAATCCTTGTCAACAAAGTCCTCGCAGAAGTCGCCCGCCTCGAAAAAATCTTCAGCCTCTACCGCGAAGACAGCCTGATCAACCGACTGAACAAAGAAGGTCGTCTGAACAACCCGCCGCCTGATTTCCTCGCCCTGTTGAGCATCTGCCGCGACATCCACGCCCTGACAGACGGAGCATTCGACCCCACCATCCAAGTGCTGTGGAACCTCTACGCAGACCATTTCCGCCGCAACCCGCGTGCCGAAACCCCGCCGTCCGAACCGGACATCCGGCGCACCCTCAAACTCGTCGGTTTCAAACACGTCGTCTTCGACCAAAAAGCCATCCTCTTCGAACAAAAAGGCATGGGCTTATCCCTCAACGGCATCGCCCAAGGCTACATCACCGACAAAATCACCGCCCTGCTGCAACAACACGGCATCCGCCAAGCCCTCGTCGATATGGGCGAAATCCGCGGCTTCGACACCGACAACCAACGCACATGGAACGTCGGTATCCGCAATCCCCAAAACGAAGAAGCCACTCTCCTGACCATCCCCATGCAAAACCAAGCCTTCGCCACCTCAGGCGGCTACGGTACCGTGATGGACGAAGCCGGCAAGTTCACCCACCTCTTCGACCCGCGCACCGGCACTGCCACACCGCGCTACCGCAGCGTCAGCGTCATGGCGCCGACCGCCGCCGTTGCCGATGCCTTCTCCACCGCGTTCTCCATCATGGACGAATCCGCCATCCGTACCGCCGCCCGCGCCAAACAAGCAAAAGTCTGGCTGGTCATGCCCGACAACCGCATTGAAACCCTAGCCTGAACGACTTATCCGCTAAAATGGTGTACTACAAAGAAACGCAGCTACAAGGTCGTCTGAATGCCCAAACTCCATCAAATCATCGAACGCCATTGGCAACGCCCCAATCCGTTTTTATCTTTCCTGCTCAAACCTTTATCCAAGCTGTTTGCCAAAATTGCGGCGAAACGGCGCGATGATTTCGTTTCAGGTCGTCTGAAAAGCGAAAAGCTGCCTGTGCCTGTGGTCGTGGTCGGCAATATCCATGCGGGCGGGACGGGGAAAACGCCGATTGTCGCCGCGCTGGTGTCGGGTTTGCAGGAAAAAGGCGTCAAAGTCGGCATCATCAGCAGGGGCTACGGGCGCAAGAGCAAGGCAGTTCATGTATTGAATGCCGAGAGCCGTGCGGAAGATGCGGGCGACGAGCCTTTGCTGCTGTTCCGTAAAACCGGCGCGCCGACGGCGGTGGGCAGCAGCCGTGCGGAGGCAGGCAGGGCGTTGCTGGTGGCGCATCCTGACATCAGGCTGATTGTGGCGGACGACGGCTTGCAGCATTACGCCCTGCGGCGGGATGTGGAAATTGCGGTGTTTCCAGCGGCGGATACGGGGCGAACGGATTTGGATCTGCTGCCCAACGGCAGTTTGCGCGAACCTTTGTCGCGGTTGGATTCGGTGGATGCGGTCGTTGTCAGCGGCGGCAAGGCGGATGCGTCGTTTGCGCCGTCTAAAAGTATGTTTCACAGCCGCATCGAAACGGGACAAATTTACCGTTTGAACCAGCCGTCTGAAATACTGGATACAGCTCGTCTGAAAAACCAAACCATCGCCGCCGTGGCGGGTATCGCCAAGCCGGAGCGCTTTTTCGATTCATTACGGAGCATGGGCATCACATTGAACCAAACCGTCGCGTTGCCCGACCATGCCGACATCGCAGCGGCAGATTTACCCAATGCGGACGCGGTCATTATTACGGAGAAAGATGCGGTCAAGTTTTCAGACGACCTCAATCTGAATCATGTATGGGTTTTGCCCATTTGTGCGATAATCGAACCTGATTTGGCGGCGTTCGTGTTGGGACGGCTGAAAGATTCCCGACAGGTCGTCTGAAATCAATTGAATCTTTGTTGCTGTTTGTCTTAAATAATAAGGAAATTTATAAACATGAAAAAACTGCTGCTCACTCTCGTTGCCATTGCCGCCTGTTCTGCCGCAACTGCCGCACCTCCAAGCGATAAGTCTCTAAATAGATGGATGGAAGTCCAGCATATCGAACGCGACTTTCTCAAAAATTTGACCAACATGGCAGAAGCACAAAACCGACAGCTCATGCAACCGATAATCTCCTCATATCCACCGGAACTGCAGCCGCAATTACAAGCCGCGTCAGACCGTTATGCAAACAAAGTGTTTACAGCCTATTTAACACCGCAACGTAGAGACAAATTAATGAAAGAAATAAAAAAAGTTGCCAAGGACGAATTCACTCAACAAGAGATTGATGCCATGATTGCGTTTTACGAGACTCCCGTAGGACAATCAATCGCGGAGAAAAATTCGGCATTCGTAAAAAAACTCGCCAATATAGAGCCAAGCGAAGCGGATATGAAAGAAATAGAAACAATTAGCGAACGCTACCTAATTGAATTTGAAAAAGACGTCGAAAAAATCATGCCTGAAGAATGTACCCCCTAAACCTTAAACTTAAAAAGGAGAAAAAGATGAAACTGAAAACCTTATTATTGCCCTTCGCCGCGCTGGCATTGTGTACCAACGCATTTGCCGCTACACCCAGCGATGCGTCGCTGGAGCGTCTGTTTGAAGTGCAGAAGATGGATGCCCTGTTAAACCAGTCTTTCCAAAGCATGGAGGGCATTGTGCTTTCCGATCCGAATGTACAGAAATTTTTGAAAGATGCGCCGGAAGACAAACGTCCGCAGTTGGAAGCAGTCTTGAAAAAGTATGCAAACCAATCGATTGCCGAAATCAACACGCCGCAAGTGCGCGCCCAATTGCGTAAAGCGACTTTAGACGGCATGAAGACGGTTTATACGCAAGAAGAAGTCAACGCATTGATTGGCTTTTACAGCACGGCGGTAGGTCAATCGATAATGGACAAAACGCCGCGCTATCTTGAGGCAACGATGAAACCGATGATGAACATCCTTGCCGGCAAATACACCCAATCCAACGAAAGCGCAAACCTGAGGCGCGAAATCCGCCAAATCATGTGCAACGGCAAAAATCCTGCCCAAGCCTGTGCCAAACAGCCGAACAAACCGGCACGGAAAAAATAATGCCGCTTAAGGTCGTCTGAAAACGAGCGAAGCAAGTTTCGCCAAAACAAGCGAAGCGAGTTTCGCTATAGTGGATTAAATTTAAATCAGGACAAGGCGACGAAGCCGCAGACAGTACA
>JUNU01000167.1 GCA_001067655.1 Neisseria lactamica | reverse complement strand
GTGCTGAAGCACCAAGTGAATCGGTTCCGTACTATCTGTACTGTCTGCGGCTTCATCGCCTTGTCCTGATTTTTGTTAATCCACTATATTACACATCTCTTTCAATTATTCTTTTTTACCGGCAAGTCCGATATCTTTCTCTTTATCGCCAACCTTCACTTGCGCCTTACCGGCAATCTCTTCGGCTTTGCTGCCGAAAATGTTCAAACGGTAGCTGCCTTTGTCTTCATTGTTGAGCGTCGCGCGTCCGTTGATTGCCGAACCTGCCCCTGCTGCGGCAATGTTGGCGGCAGCCAAGTCGACATTGTAATCAGGTGCCATGCCGCTGATTTTGCCCTGACCTTGTTTTTTCTCGAAATCGATGGTGTACGTCAGGCGGCCGCTATTATCGTCGCCGTTAAACGCAATGCCGCGGTAGGTATAGCTGCCCAGTTGCGGCAGGTCTTTAAAGGCAATTTCCTTACCTTGCACTTCGCCGACTTTAAATTCATACGCTTGCAAGTCTTTCAGCTTGTTGCCGTCGGTAGGATCGGCTTTCTGCTTGATATATTTGGCAGCGACAACCGAATTGTCTTGCTTGTAAACCATAAAATCGCCGCTTTCCAAATCGATGACCTGTCCGTTGACATTGATTTTGCCGACGTAGTCATAATAGGAAATCTTGTCGCGCTTAAAAAAGGCAGTGTCCAAATTGTCGCCTTTTTTAAGCGTTTGTACCTTATTGTTGGCACTCAACTGCATCGTGCCGTTTTCGGGAACGCTCTCGAAAACGGTAATGTATTTCACGCCCTTAGCCTTAGGATCAAAACCTTTACCAATTGCATCGGACAACGCAGACGAGGAGCTGCCGCAGGCGGCAAGCGTAGAAACCAAAGATGCGGCAAGAACCAAGCGGACGGCTTTCATAGTTTTCCTTTCGTTTAAAGCTGTTTGATAACATATTCATATTATAGTATTCATCGTTAAATGACGCATGATTTAAATCAATATTCATCATCACTATTTCACCGTTTTGCCTGCCTTTGCAGTTTATACCGTTGTCTTTTCACTTTTGTGAAACCGTTTCACATTTTCATTGATTGCTAAACAAGCCGATACCATGTATCCGTCGCCATTTAAATCTACCGTTGAGGTCGTCTGAAAAACCCTCTACGCTCCTTTTCAGACGACCTTTTTCCAACCCTGCTACAATACGCCTTTTATTGTTCACGCCGATTTTGCCATGACCGAGCCGACCTACATCCCGCTGCGCCTGCATACCGAGTTTTCGATTACCGACGGTATGGTGCGGATTAAAAAACTGATTGCCAAAGCGCAGGAATACGGTTTGCCTGCTTTGGGCATCAGTGATTTGATGAACGAATTCGGTTTGGTGAAATTCTATAAAGCCTGCCGCAGCGCGGGGATTAAGCCCGTCGGGGCGGCGGATGTGTGGATAGGCAATCCGAATGCGCCCGACAAGCCGTTCCGCGCCATGCTGATCATCCGCAACGATGCGGGCTATCTGCGCTTGAGCGAGCTTTTGACGGCGGCTTATGTCGGCAAAGACCGCAATGTCCATCATGCGGAACTCAATCCCGAATGGCTGGAAAACGGCGACAACAGCGGCTTGATTTGTTTGAGCGGCGCGCATTACGGCGAAGTGGGCGTGAATCTTTTGAACGGTAACGAAGACGCGGCGCGTGCGGCGGCGTTGAAGTATGCGGCGTGGTTCCCCGATGCGTTTTATCTGGAGCTGCAACGCCTGCCCGAACGTCCCGAATGGGAGGCTTGCGTTTCGGGCAGCGTGAAGCTGGCGGAGGAATTAGGTTTGCCGGTGGTGGCGACGCATCCGACGCAGTTTATGAGCCGCGACGATTTCAACGCGCACGAGGCGCGGGTGTGCATCGCGGGCGGCTGGGTGCTGACGGACAAGAAACGTCCGCGCGATTTTACGCCGAGCCAGTTTTTCATTCCGCCGGAAACGATGCTGGAGCGTTTCGCCGACTTGCCCGAAGCCTTGGAAAACACGGTGGAAATCGCCAAACGCTGTAATATCCATATCACGTTGGGCAAAAACTTCCTGCCCCTGTTCCCGACGCCCGACGGCTTGTCGCTGGACGATTATCTGGTGAAGCTGTCCAACGAGGGCTTGCAGGAACGCATGGTTCAGCTTTATCCCGACGAGGCGGAGCGGGCGGCGAAAATGCCGGAATATCAGGAGCGGCTGGATTTTGAGCTGAACATCATCATCCAGATGAAATTCCCCGGCTATTTTCTTATCGTACAAGACTTTATCAACTGGGCAAAAACGCACGGCTGTCCGGTCGGACCGGGACGCGGTTCGGGTGCGGGTTCGCTGGTGGCGTATTCATTGAAGATTACCGACCTTGATCCGTTGAAATATGCGCTGCTGTTCGAACGTTTCTTAAACCCTGAACGCGTTTCCATGCCTGACTTCGACGTGGACTTTTGCCAAAGCAACCGCGGCCGCGTGATTGAGTATGTGCGCGATAAATACGGCGCTCAGGCGGTGAGCCAGATTGTGACTTTCGGCACGATGTCGTCCAAAGCGGTGATACGCGACGTAGGACGCGTGCTGGAACTGCCGTTTACCTTGTGCGACAAACTGTCGAAGCTGATTCCGTTGGAAGCCAACAAACCTTTGGGTTTGGACGATGCAATGAAGGCGGAGCCGCAGATTCAGGAATTGATTGAAGCGGAAGAAGCGGACGAACTGATTACGTTGGCGAAAAAGCTGGAAGATTTAACGCGCGGTTTGGGTATGCACGCGGGCGGCGTGTTGATTGCGCCGGGCAAGATTTCCGATTACAGCCCCGTGTATCAGGCGGACGAATCCGCCTCGCCCGTATCCATGTACGACAAGGGCGACGTGGAAGACGTCGGTTTGGTGAAGTTCGACTTTTTGGGCCTGCGAAACCTGACCATTATCGAAATGGCGCAGAACAACATCAAAAACACCACCGGCGATATTGTCGATGTCGGCAAAATCCCGCTCGACGACCAGGCTGCCTACAAAATCTTCCGCGATGCGAACACTACCGCCGTATTCCAGTTCGAGTCGACCGGCATGAAAAAAATGCTGAAAACGGCGCACACCACCAAGTTTGAAGAACTCATCGCCTTCGTATCGCTCTACCGACCCGGCCCGATGGACAACATCCCCGACTTCGTCGCGCGTATGAAGGGTCAGGAATTCCAATACATCCACCCGCTGCTGGAAGGCATCCTCGCGCCGACCTACGGGATTATGGTGTATCAGGAACAAGTGATGCAGGCGGCGCAGATTATCGGCGGCTACTCGCTCGGCGGCGCGGACTTGTTGCGCCGCGCCATGGGTAAGAAAAAGCCCGAAGAAATGGTGAAACACCGCGAAATCTTTGCCGAAGGCGCGGCAAAACAAAACATTTCGCGCGAAAAATCCGACGAAATCTTCAACTACATGGAAAAATTCGCCGGCTACGGTTTCAACAAATCCCACGCCGCCGCCTACGCCCTGATTTCCTACCAGACCGCATGGCTCAAAGCCCATTACCCCGCCGAATTTATGGCGGCGACCATGTCGTCTGAATTGGACAACACCGACCAGCTCAAACATTTCTACGACGACTGCCGCGCCAACGGCATCGAGTTCCTGCCGCCCGACATCAACGAATCCGACTACCGCTTCACGCCGTATCCGAACATGAAAATCCGCTACGCACTCGGCGCAATTAAAGGCACGGGCGAAGCCGCCGTCGAATCCATCATCGTCGCGCGGCAAAGCGGCGGCAAGTTTACCGGCCTGTTGGACTTCTGCGAGCGCGTCGGCAAAGAACACATGAACCGCCGCACCCTCGAAGCCCTGATACGCGGCGGCGCGTTCGACAGCATCGAACCCAACCGCGCCATGCTCTTGGCAAACATCGACCTCGCCATGAACAACGCCGACCAAAAAGCCGCCAACGCCAATCAGGGCGGACTTTTCGACATGATGGAAGACGCCATCGAACCGGTGCAGCTCATCGACGCGCCCATGTGGAGCGAATCGGAAAAACTCGCCGAAGAAAAAACCGTCATCGGCTTCTACCTGTCCGGCCACCCGTTCGGCCCGTATGCCCAAGAAGTCCGCCAAATCACCCCGACCAAATTAGGTCGTCTGAAACCGCAAGACAGCGTGCGCCTCGCCGGATTCGTGACCGCCGTGCGCACCATGATGGGCAAGCGCGGCAAAATCGCCTTCGTCAGCCTCGAAGATTTGAGCGGGCAGATTGAAATCATGGTCAGCGGCCAGACGCTGGAAAACTGCGCCGACTACCTCAAGTCCGACCAAGTGCTGATTATCGAATCCAAAGTCAGCCGCGACGACTACGGCGGTGGCGACGGGCTGCGTATCATGGCAAACCAAGTCATGACCCTGCAAATGGCGCGCGAACGCTATGCCCGCAGCCTCAGCCTAGCCCTCGCCCCCGGCCACGACATCGAACGCCTCGCCGCCATCCTCACCGCCCACCGCCTGCCCGATACGTCGCACATCCCGTTGCAACTGTCGTATAGCAACGACAAAGCGTCGGGCAAGTTTCAAGTGCCGCCGAAATGGATGGTTACGCCCAGCTCCGCGTTATTCGACGAACTGGAAAAACTGCTTGGCAGCAGGGCAGTTCGAGTGAATTGGTAAGGCGCGGAGGTCGTCTGAAACGGCGACGGAAAGCCGCCAAACCGTAATGCTATAAAATACAAAGCCGTACCTTTATTTTCAGACGACGTTTGATAAACCATTTAAAGACATCGTCTGAAAACGCAAAACAAAACCACATTACAACCAAATCATCACTCACCACATCATGAACACATACCAAGAAGAACCCGACGGCTTCATCCTGTATGACGAAAGGCCCGATCCCTTCGACAACCGCCGCGCCAGCCGTACGCGCTTTGCGGCGGTAAACCTGCCCATTTTGCTGGGCATAAGCGCAGTGTCCGCACTATTGCTGTGGATTACCCAATCATGTTTGGGTCAATGCGGCATCAATCGGCAGGTCGGCGGCGCAGTGCATGTTTTTGCCATCGCCCTCTACGGCCTGCTGCACTATCAAAGCACTTGGCTGGAAAAGCGCTGCAATGATGCAGGAAAGGGGCATTATCCGGCGATATGGATGTTCAGAATCAGCATCGTACTTGCCGCCATCAGCCTGATATTGCCGGTATTTACATTGCCTATGGTCGCAGGCGGACTGCTTCAATTCGTTTACGGCATGATATTGCCGTCCAACCCGTTGCCCAACCTGATGGGCTACCCAAAAACCAACTCGACAGCCCTGCAAATCTGCGCGCTTTTAGCGTGTATCACGGCGGTGCTGATGGCTCTCGGATTGCTGCATTGGTTTTAAACGCTCCGAAATATAGTGGATTAAAATTGCAATGATACGGCGTTGCCAACGCCCTTATGTAC
>JUNU01000166.1 GCA_001067655.1 Neisseria lactamica | reverse complement strand
CTTCGCATGCTGGAATCAAAATCCAGTGTCTTAACCGCTTGACGACTCCCCAACTTTATCAAATCATTTGAAACAAAGGATGAACGTCTAAACCTTCAACACAATATGCTTCATATGATTGTGAAACTTGTTGGTATATATTGTTTGCTTCTTGCTGACTATCCGTAGAGAGAAATATACATGCTCCAGATCCTGTCATTAGCGCAGAACCATATTCGGATAATTTACAATAAACTTTCCAAACCTCAGGATATTCCTGAAAAACAACAGCCTGTATATCATTTCTAAACGGCTGCAAAGATTGGAAAGTCGGCATTATGCTTGGTTTGGAATTTCGTGTCAAGTTCTCATGTGAGAAAATTTTAGCAGTAGAAACATGTACCGACGGTTTGACTATCACATACCATTGTTTAGGAATTTCTATTTTGACTAATTGCTCACCGATTCCTCGTGCAAAAGCACTTTGCCCAAAAACAAAAAACGGCACATCCGCACCCAAACCGACCGCCAAATCAATCAACTCCTGCCTTGTCAGCCGACATTGCCACCATTGATTTAATACGGTTAACACGGTTGCCGCATCGGAGCTGCCTCCGCCCAATCCTCCCCCTGTCGGAATCTTTTTCTCCAACCAGATTTCCACACCACGACAGGAACCGGTATGTTGCTGCAAGCTAAGTGCGGCACGATAAGCCAAATCTTGCTCGTAGGAAATACCTTCGGTCGGATTATGCAGAATAATCTTTTTATCGTCTCGTGGCTTCAGGTAAACAGTATCATACAGCCCGATAAGGCAAAAAATACTTTCTAAATTATGATATCCGTCATCCCTTCTGCCCGTAATACGCAAATCAAGATTCAACTTAGCAGGCGCGGGAAAGGCTTGAGCGTCGGCAGGAATATCCATATCAAGCTCTTTTTTTATTTTTTAAGGCGGGCTGCACATTGCGTCTGATCACTGGCAGCAGGTTCATGGTTGACTTCGTCAAACACCAGACGGACATTTAATTTGGCATTTTCCAATTGAAGGATTTTCGGCTTGCCTTCGCTATTGGTGCTGCGCGTAATAGTCCAATCAAATTGTTCCAAACGGCCATCGGGCAACAATCGATATGGCGCATTGGCAACGCGTTTGCCATCCGCCCAAATATGCAGATATTGAACAGGCAACTCATAGCCCAAAAGTTTGTTGCTGAGCTCTTCTGCTGTTTCCGCCTGATACACTCGTCCTTTACTGTCTACAGCCAATACGCCTTGATTGTCTTTACATAACTGTCCGACCGTACTGCCCAAAGGTGTATTGACGCTAATGGTTTGGACTTGATTTTGATAGGACCAGTCAAAATTGGCGTAAGAGCCTTTTTCTTCGACTTTTACTGCCAATCTTCCGTCTGCAGTAAAATCATTGACATTCTCTGCCGGCTTCCAATCATTTTGTTGAGACAAATTAGGATGCACACAAGCGGCAAGCAAAGTCAGTGTTGCAATAGATACAATGGTTTGTAATTTCATAAATACTCCCCAAAGGTCGTCTGAAAACTGTCTATCATCCCAGCTTCTTCCAAAGCCTTGTTTTCAGACGACCCCTTTCATTATTTCGTTTTTACGGAACGTCCAGATTGGGCTTTTTTCGTTGGTTTAGGAGCAGCCTCTACGCCGAAACGCTTCATGGTTTCCCGCAATATTTTCATATCGCCTTCACCCTTCAGGCTGTCCGTCCATATTTTTTTGGCTTTTTCCTGATCTCCAGATGCCCACAATGCTTCGCCCAAGTGTGCGGCAACTTCTGCATCAGGATATTTTTCAAACGCATATTGCAAATAAGGCAATGCGGTTTGCACATCGTCTTTCAGGAAATACGCCCAGCCCAAACTATCGTTGATGGCAGGGTTTTCCGGTTCAATCTGATAAGCAGCCTGAATCAATTTGAAGGCTTCGTCTAAATGCTCCTTGGTCGGAGAAAGCAAGATATAGCCCAAAGCATTCAAACCGTTGGCGTTATCCGGCGCCAATTCGACTACGCGGCGCAAATCGGCAATGGCTTTACCCTGATCGCCCATACGGTCATAAATCATAGCGCGTTGGTACAAAGCATCAGGCAACTGCTCCGCTGCATCCGGCTGCCGGCTTATCTTGGGTAACATTTTATTCAGCTCGGACAAAGCTTCTTGCAAATTATCGTGTTTGGACAAAGCAAACAGGGTAACCCGTTGCAATTCCTTACTGCCGAAGTAACGCCCTTCCTGCTCGGGCAGGCTTTGCGCCCTACGCGCCTCCGCTAAGGCTGCCTTACCGTTTCCTTGTTCGGCCTCTAATGAAGCACCGAAAACTGCTTTATCAAAAACATAACTGGGGGCAACCACTTTGGCGAGCCATTGTTTGGCTTTGGGATAGTCCTTAACATCGGCATAAGCCATCGCACCAATCAGAGCGGCACGGCTTTGCTGCTCGCTTGTTCCGATGTTATACGCTTTATCTAAATAATTGATGATTGTCGAAATATCGTCTTTGCGATTGTTTGCCAACAACGCCGCCTGAATATACAGGTCGGGATTCGGATTATTTTCCAACAGCGTACGCAGGCGCGCATAGGCTTTGTCGTTTTGCTTATTGGAAATCAGATTAACGATTTCCAACTCCTGCCATACGGGCGAAAGATTGCGCGTATCGGTTTGATCGAAAAAGCCATTTAATATCTCGGGACTGCGTTGCGCCATCAGCCGCAAAGTCAGTAAAGTCGGTGGCAACATCTCTGCATCAAGCCCTGCCAAACGTTGCAATGCCGCAATGGCATGCTTCTTTTTACCGCCTTGCGCGCTGAAAATCACATCGGCAATCGCAGCCTCGGGCAAATCTTTATATTTCAAAGCTTCTTTGTGAACTTGTGACGAAGCTTTCTCTGCCAACCCCGGCTGCTGGATTGCCGCTTGAGCCAACAGCAGGAAAATACGCTGATTCTGCTCTTCGCTGGCATTGGCCAAAATATCATCTAAACCATTCAAGGTCTTATCGCCCTGCCCTAACAAGATATTGCGCAACCAGGTCATACGTTTTTGCGCATTACCCGGGACAGGTTCGATTTCACGCCATTTTTGATAAATCATTTCCGCCTGTTGGAACGCATTAAGCGAAACCGCCATTTCCAAAGCACGTTCCGCCACTTCAGGCGATTTGGTATTGTTCAACATCATCATATATGTTGCCAACGCCGTACCGGCATCACCTTTTTGCAGCAGTATTTCACCGCTCAACAAGGTAAATATCTGATTTGCACGGTTTTGTATATTCACACGGCGAGCCTGCTCGGCCTTGAATTCGTCAGGCGTAAAGCGGTTTCTCTTTTGAATAATCTGTTTCACGTCTTTAGGTGTTTTCACCTCGACGGCATTATCCTGTCTGGCGGCAGAAACTTGCACCGCAAACAACATCATGATCGCAGCGGCAATCGTGCGGGCGCGGGTTGGGGACAGCAACATAACAATCCTTTGTGTACAAAAAAGCCGCATCAGAATTCATACGGCCATAATCAAACGTAACTTTATCACAAGCAGCCAACTTTGTAGATTTAAGCAACCGTAAACCTAATGTAATAATCCTCCGTTTCAGACGACCCCTTCTTCTAAGTTTCTCTATACAGACTGGTCTTTTCAACCACGCAAACACCACTTTATCATGTATGCATACATAATACACTTACCCCTTTACAGATATCTGAACGCAAAAAAAATCGCGCTCGATGCAGTTTAAAATAAAAAAAGCCGGGCTCTGTTATTTACAGAACCCGGCTTTTATAACTACGCCGAGAATTTCGGCAGTTTCAAATTTTCAGACGACCTTGTATGCCATTACAACAGGTTGCTGACAAAAATCAGCAAAATCACCAACGGCACAAGGTATTTCACATAAGCAAACCAAATATTGACCGTCGTATGGTTGCCTTTATAAAGCAATTCGTCCTTCGCTTCGTCCTTCATCACAAAACCGACAAACAACGCGGAGCCGAGCGCGGTCAGCATAAACAAGATATTGCCGCTGATGTAGTCAAAGGCATCAAAAATATTTTTGCCGAACACGGAAACGTCTTTCCACGGGCCATAGCTCAGAATGGACGGGATGTTGCCGAAAATGAAGATGGCAGCCAATACAATCGTAATCGCGGCGGTACGGCGGATTTTGGTTTTTTCCTGAATGGTCGTAATCAACACTTCATAAATCGTCAGCGAAGTCGTCAATGCGGCAATCAGAAGCAGAGAAAAGAAAATCACAGCGAACACAGGTCCAGCCCACATATTCGAGAACACAATCGGCAGGCTTTGGAAAACCAAAGTCGGACCGGAATTGGGCGCAACACCGAAGCTGAAGAGCGACGGGAAAATCATAAAGCCCGCCAGTACGGCGATGATGGTATTGGTAATTGCCGTAATGACTGCGGTTTGCACCAGATTTTCATTTTTATCCAGATAGCTGGACAAGGTAATCATCACGCCGAACCCTAAGCTCAGGGCGAAAAATACCTGTCCCAAAACGAAGACGAAAAGTTTGGCGGTAATCTTGCTGAAATCAGGTTTCAGATAAAACGTAATTCCCTCCATCGCGCCCGGCAGGGTAACGTTGCGCACGACCATGGCAATCAGGAACAAAAACAGCAGCGGCATCAGGTATTTCGCCGCTTTTTCAATACCGCCGATAACACCTTTGACCAAAATCCATTGGTTCACCGCCACAAACAGCAGCGTATAAAACGCAATTTCCCAAGGACTGTTTTCGATGTGTTCGGTAAAGAAGCTTTTCGTTATTTCGCCGCTGACAGGGCTGGAAATATTCAGATTTCCGCTAATAATATTAACGATATAGCTGATTACCCAGCCACCGAGCACCATGTAATACGCCATAATGCCGAAAGAGCCGAGCAAGCCCATCCAGCCGACCAGTTTCCAAATTTTGGCGACAGGTTTGCCGTTCAACGAGCCGCCGAACGCGTCCAGCGCGTTCACACCTTTGCGCCGTCCGATGACGTTTTCCACCAAAATCATCGGAATACCGATAACAAACATGGCGATACAGAATAAAAACACATACGCGCCGCCGCCGTTTTCACCGACCAAATACGGGAAACGCCACGTCGCACCGAAACCGACAGTCGCGCCGGCAACGGTAAGGATATAAGTCAAACGGTTGGACCAAGTTTGACGGGGTTGTTTGGAAGACATAAAACACCATCTGCCTTATTGAGAAAACTTGAAATTATACGCGAACGGATTAACGGTTCTTAACTGAATATCAAAAAACAGTATAGTGAATATATCTAGTAAATTTGTATTTTTTAGAGGATAACCATACATATGAAGGTCGTCTGAAAACAAAACAGAGGATATAGCTGGATACACCGGCAATCCACTGTCATTTTCTACCTTGTTAAAATTGCAGTGTCCATACTCGAATCTACGATATGAAAAAACCTGCTTTGATCATGCAATCAAAGCAGGTTTTTATATTTGGTCGGAATGAGAGGATTCGAACCTCCGACCCCTTCGTCCCGAACGAAGTGCGCTACCGGGCTGCGCTACATTCCGAATGAACAGGCATTATAGAGGAATTTTCGTCAGAATGCACGGATTTTGTTCACAATCTAAAATAAAAATAGATGAATTGCCTTCAATTTGCCTCTGTTTCAATTAATAGAACCTATCTTTAAAATTTATTCAATAAATAACCCTCAGACTTGATTTGAATCAAAGCTCCAAATTGAGTTTCATTTATAATCGCCGACATTGGAACTGAGACGACATTTCTCAAAGTCCTCAAGATTTTCTGATCAGTAGATGATACATCTGCTTTGATTTAATACTCTCTATCTCTTTCCTCTTGATGTGTGTGTGTTTGGGTGTGGCTGTTGCCACCCCTTTTTTTTTGGTTTTTATGTGAAGTAAAATCCGTAACAGCAAATTCTTTCATTTAACCATTTATCCGAAAGCAAAATCATGAGCAATAAATTGACTCCCCCTGCCGAATTGCCTGACGAGCAGGATTTACGGGCAGTATTGGCGTACAACATGCGGCTTTTCCGCGTGAATAAGGGTTGGTCTCAGGAAGAGTTGGCGCGCCAATGCGGTTTGGACAGAACTTATGTATCGGCTGTGGAGCGCAAACGCTGGAACATTGCGTTGTCGAATATTGAAAAGATGGCGACGGCTTTGGGCGTGGCGACGTATCAGTTACTGCTGCCGCCACAAGAATTGCTAAACCTGATGACCAATCCCTCGACTGCCCAGCAGAGGTCGTCTGAAAACGATATTTGACCGCCGAACCACCTTTAGCCTTACGCCATCCACAACTCGAAAGAATAAAAAATGTCTGCAAACCTGTCTTCAGCACTGGAAACCTTCAAACAGCAGCGTGCTGCCTCCGAAGCGCATTATTTGAAAGCCAACCGCGTGTCGGTATTTTTCAGGGAATACATGGAGGTAGTCGAAACCCTGCTGGCGGCACTTTGGGACAAACATTTCCAAAACAGCGGTTTATGCCTGATGGCAACCGGCGGCTTCGGGCGCGGCGAGCTGTATCCTTATTCTGATTTGGATTTGGCGGTCGTGTCGTCTGAAACCGTTTCAGACGACCTCCAAGAGAAAATCGCGGCTTTTGTGCAGGATTTGTGGGACATGAAATTTGCGCCGTCGGTTAAAAGCGGCAGCGTTGGTGAGCTGTGTGAAAGCGTGCGCGATGATATTACGGGGGATACGGCGTTTTTAGAGGCTAGGTTTTTGTTTGGCAACCGCCAGACAGCGGACGAATTGACGGAAAAAATGAACGCGCAACGCAATGTAACGGCGTTTATCGAAGCAAAACTGGTGGAGATGGAACACCGCCATGCCAAATCGCAAGGTTCGGGTGCGGTATTGGAGCCTAACATTAAAAGCTGTCCGGGCGGTCTGCGCGACATCCACACCCTGCTTTGGATAGCGAAAGCGCAAGGCTTGGCGGCCAATCTTCCTGCGTTGGTACAACAAGGCATTCTGACGCGCACCGAAGCCGGCATGCTTTCACACGGCTACCGTCGCCTCGCCCACATCCGCATCCATCTGCATTTAAACGCGAAGCGCGCCGAAGACCGCCTGCTGTTCGATTTGCAGCCGCAAGTCGCCGAAAGCATGGGTTATGAAGGCTTGAACCTCCGCCGTCAAAGCGAAGAACTGATGCGCGTGTTTTACCGCGCGATTAAAACCGTCAAACAACTGAGCGGCATCCTCACACCTATGCTGCAAAGCCGCGTTTCCTCCACGCCGATGCGCGTTACCCTGCGGATTGACGACGACTACATCCAAGTCAACAACCAAATCGCTGCTCGGCACACCGATATTTTTTTCAGACGACCCGAACACATTTTCAAAATCGTCGAAATCATGCAGCAGCGCAACGACATTACCGCACTCGAACCGCAAACCCTGCGCGCATGGTGGGGCGCGACGCGCAAAATCAACCGCAGCTTCTACCAAAATCCCGAAAACCGCCGCCGCTTCGCCGGCTTTTTCCGCCGCGGCAACGGACTGACCCAAACCCTGCGCTTTCTCAACCTCTACGGCGTGTTGGGCCGCTATCTGCCCGCGTGGGAAAAAATCGTCGGCCTGCTCCAGCATGACCTGTTCCACATTTATCCTGTGGACGACCACATCCTCGCCGTCGTCCGCAACGTCCGCCGCCTTGCCCTGGACATGCACAGCCACGAGCTGCCCTACGCCTCCGCACTGATGCAGTCCTTTGAAAAGCAAGACATTCTCTATCTCGCCGCCTTCTTCCACGACATCGCCAAAGGACGCGGCGGCGACCATGCCATACAAGGCATCGCAGACGCGCGCCAATTTGCCGCCGACCACTTCCTGACCGAAGAAGAAAGCAGCCTGCTCGCCTGGCTGGTCGAAAACCACCTGCTCATGTCCACCGTCGCCCAAAAAGAAGACATCCAAGACCCCGACGTACTCGATGCCTTCTGCAAACGCGTGCAAACCCACGAACGCCTCAGCGCACTCTACCTTCTGACCATTTCCGACATCCGCGGCACCAATCCCAAACTGTGGAACGCATGGCGCGCCAGCCTGTTGGAAAGCCTGTTCCATGCCGCCGGACGCTACCTCGCCGGCAACGGCGGCAATCCGCACGCCCTCTTCGGCCGCCGCCAACAAGAAGCCGCCGAATTGCTCACCCGCGCCGCCGTCCCTGAAAAACAACAGAAAAAACTATGGAACGCGCTCGGTTCCGCCTACTTCGCCCGCCATCAATCCCGCGAAATCCTGTGGCACGCCGCTAACCTCGTACACGACTTTGAAACCCCCATCGTCCGCAGCCGCATCCTGTTCAAAAGCGACAGCTTTCAAGTCATGGTCTTCATGCCCAACGGCCCGCGCCTGTTCGCCCGCCTCTGCCGCATCTTCAGCCGCCACGGTTTCGACATCCTCGCCGCCCGCGCCTTTATTACCGAACACGACTACATCCTCGACACCTTCATCGTGCAAATCCCCTCGCAGCACGCTCCCGAAGACTACCCCGACATCCAAAGCGCGCTCGAAGCAGAACTCAACAGCTTTATCCACGGACACACCGTTGCCGAAACCTCCAGTCACAGCCGCCGCATCAGCCGCCGCAGCCGTTACATGCCGATCGCGCCAAGCATTACCATCACCCCCGAAGAAGACTACCCCGACTGGTACTCCGTCGAAATCACCGCCGTTAACCGCCCTTTTCTGCTCGCCGACATGGCAGAAGTCTTCTTCGCCCACAACGTCAGCCTGCGCTACGCCAAAATCTCCACGCTGGACGAACGCATCGAAGACAGCTTCATCGTCTTCAGCCCCGATTTGAAAAACCCGAAAACGCAGTCGTCGTTGAAACAGGCTTTGTTGGAACAATTGTCGGTGTGATGGTTGAACTTAAGGAAAAGTAAGAGGTCGTCTGAAAACCTGTTTTCGGCTTTCAGACGACCTCTGTTTTTGGTTTTGAGACAGCTTTCAATCAAGAACCTATTTCTTTTGTTCTGCCTGTCGATGTGAATCAACTTAGCCAACAGGCAATCGTTCACACTTTTTCACCCGTGTTTAAAGCTAATATAAATGTTCTCCTTATATCAAAAGGTCGTCTGAAACCCTGTTTCCAGTTTTCAGACGACCTTCTTCTTACTTAATTTGCTTTAAGCCAATAATTCCCGCCAACGTTTCACTTGGAAGCGCACTTGCTCCGGCGCGGTTCCGCCCAAGTGGTTACGCGCGTTCAGGCTGCCTTCGGGTGTCAGTACGCCGTACACGTCGTCTGAAATCAAGTTGCTGAAACCTTGCAAGACTGCAAGCGGCAGTTCGCTCAAATCGACGCCCGCTTGGTCGGCGTGGCGCACGGCTTGGGCGACGACTTCGTGGCTGTCGCGGAAAGGCATGCCTTTTTTCACCAAGTAATCCGCCAAATCGGTGGCGGTAGCGAAGCCCTGCATGACAGCGGCGCGCATATTGTCGGGTTTGACGGTCACGCCGCGCATCATGTCGGCGTAAATCCGCAGGGTGTCGATGAGCGTGTCGGCAGTGTCAAACAGCGGTTCTTTGTCTTCCTGATTGTCTTTGTTGTACGCCAAGGGCTGCGATTTCATCAGGGTAATCAGGCCGATAAAGTGTCCGATGACTCTGCCTGACTTGCCGCGCACAAGTTCGGGCACGTCGGGATTTTTCTTCTGCGGCATGATGGACGAACCTGTGCAGAAACGGTCGGCGATGTCGATAAAGCCGAAACGCGGACTCATCCACAAAATCAATTCTTCAGACAAGCGGCTCAGGTGAACCATAATCAGCGAGGCAGCGGCGGTGAACTCGACGGCAAAATCGCGGTCGGATACAGCATCGAGCGAGTTTTGGCAAATTTGTTCGAAACCCAACAATTCGGCGGTGATTTCGCGCTGAATCGGATAGGTCGTACCGGCAAGGGCGGCAGCGCCGAGCGGCATACGGTTGACGCGTTTGCGACAGTCGGTCATGCGCTCGAAATCGCGTCCGAGCATTTCGACGTAGGCGAGCATGTGGTGTCCGAAACTGACAGGCTGGGCGACTTGCAGATGGGTGAAACCGGGCATGACGGTTTCAGCATTTTGTTCTGCCAAATCGACCAAGGCCGTCTGAAGGCTCCGAATCAGGTCTTGAATAACGGTAATCTGGTCGCGCAGCCACAGGCGGATGTCGGTGGCAACTTGGTCGTTGCGGCTGCGGCCGGTATGCAGGCGTTTGCCGGCATCGCCGATTTTTTCGGTAAGGCGGCGCTCGATGTTCATGTGGACGTCTTCCAAATCCAGTGACCAAGAAATAGTACCGTCCTTGATTTCTGCTATAATCTCCGCCATTCCCTGACGAATCGCCGCCAAATCTTCTTCACTCAAAACACCTGATTGAACAAGCATTTGCGCGTGAGCCAGCGAACCCTGAATGTCCCACTCTGCAAGCCGTTTGTCGAAATCGATCGAACCGGTGTATTTTTTCACCAGTTCGGAAACAGGCTCGTTAAAACGGCCCGACCAGGTTTTGTCCTTACTCATGGTTTCGTCCTTCAGATAAAATAACAGAGCCAATAAGGCTCGTATAAACGCATTAAAAGAAAACGGTTGGAAATTTTATGTCTATTATACGTCAAATCAACAATACATTCGCCGTCCCGGACCTGCGCAATTCGGCAACAGTCGTGCGCCTTTTGATTATTGTCTTGGGTAGTCTGTTCTTTCTCCCCTTGATCAGCGATTCTTCGCTCTCCTATTCCGCAGAGATTTACCATCATTCCCAATGGGTGTTTCCCGTATTGCTGGGAATTTTGGTTAAAGCCTATTTCGTCAATATCTTCACCCCTGCCATCAAAACATCGCCCTACGGCGTCATTATTACCTACTTTTTGAATTTATCGATATTTGCAATCGTCGATTTCTTCATTCTGAAAACACACGGCAGAACGCTCTCGCAACATTTTTTCCTGTTCAACCTTTTCCTGCTCGGGCTGATGTATTACGAAGCCTCGCGCCGGAACGGCCTTGCGCCTTCGATTTCCGAAGCCCGCCTCAGCGCGCTGACCGCCCGCATCCGCCCGCATTTCCTGTTCAACAGCCTCAACGCCGCCATCAGCCTCATCCGCCTGCGTCCGTATGATGCGGAAACCCTGCTGGAGAACCTCGCCAACCTCTTCCGCGCCCAACTGCGCGACGGCAGCCAAAGCAGCACTTTAGGACAGGAAATCGAATGGGCGCAGGAATACATCGCCATCGAACAAATCCGCATGGGCCATATGCGCGTGCAGGTAATGTGGCAGCACCAGGCGCCCGATGACGCGGAAACGCCGCACCTCCTGCTCCAACCCCTTTTGGAAAACGCGGTCTTCCACGGCGTCGAATCGACCCACCGCCCCGGCATGATTACTGTGTTTACCAAGCTCAACAAATCATCCATCTACATCCGCATCGAAAACCCGTACACCCCGCCCGAAAGCAGCGAAAACGCCAAACCGCACAAAGGCAACTCGATGGCATTGCACAACCTCAAAGAACGCCTGACGCTGATGTACGACAACGATGCCAAAATCCAAAGCCGCCAACTCGACGGCATCTTCCGCGTCGACATCCGCCTGCCTTACCGCAAAAAAGCCTCTGATGTAAACAGGCTGTTCGGTTAATATAGTGGATTAAATTTAAATCAGGACAAAGCGACGAAGCCGCAGACAGTACAGATAGTACGGAACCGATTCACTTGGTGCTTC
>JUNU01000165.1 GCA_001067655.1 Neisseria lactamica | reverse complement strand
ATTAAAATTGCAATGATACGGCGTTGCCAACGCCCTTATGTACTACCCGTACACAGCGGGCGTTGCCGCCTTGTCTCATTATTATTTTAATCCACTATAAAAATCGCTCCATGTGAACTAAACATCAGCCCCATAAATAAAGAGGTCGTCTGAAAACCTGTTTTCAGACGACCTCTATCTTTTTAAAACTCAATAATCTGTTTCAAATCAATCCGCTTCCAACACCACTTTCATGGCTTGGTTTTCGGCGGCGTGTTTGAACACGTCGTAGGCTTTTTCCAATTCGCTGAATTTGAAACGGTGGGTCAGCATTTTGGTGTAATCGACGGCACTGCTAGAAATTGCCTTCATCAGCATTTCGGTGGTATTGGCGTTTACCAGACCGGTTGTGATGGCGAGGTTTTTAATCCAGAGTTTTTCAAGTTTGAAATCAACGGATTGACCGTGTACGCCGACGACAGCGATATGACCGCCCGGTTTGACGATGTCTTGACACATATTCCATGTAGCGGGGATACCGACGGCTTCAATCGCGCAGTCCACGCCGTCTTCGCCGACGATGGCAAAGACTTGTTTGGATACGTCACCTGAAGCGGGGCTGATGGTATGGGTCGCGCCCAGTTCTTTCGCCAGTTTCAAACGGTTTTCGTCCATATCGCAAACGATAATGGCGGCGGGGCTGTACAGTTGGGCGGTCAGCAGGGCGGACATGCCGACAGGGCCTGCGCCTGCGATGAAAACGGTATCGCCGGGTTTGACATCGCCGTATTGCACGCCGATTTCGTGGGCGGTCGGCAAGGCGTCGCTCAACAGCAGGGCGACTTCTTCATTGACGTTGTCGGGCAGCGGAACGAGGCTGTTGTCGGCATAAGGCGTGCGGACGTATTCGGCTTGCGTGCCGTCGATCATGTAGCCCAAAATCCAGCCGCCGTTGCGGCAGTGTGAATAGAGCTGGACTTTGCAGTTGTCACAAGTACAGCATTTGCTGACGCATGAAATAATGACTTTATCACCGACTTTGATGTTTTTTACAGCCTCGCCGACTTCTTCTACAATACCGATGCCTTCATGACCGAGAATACGACCGTCGGCAACTTCGGGGTTTTTGCCTTTCCAAATACCCAAGTCGGTACCGCAAATCGTGGTTTTGACGATTTTCACCACTGCGTCGGTCGGATCGATAATCTGCGGACGGGGTTTTTCTTCAAAACGGATATCGTTTGCGCCGTGATAAACCATTGCTTTCATGCTGATACTCCTTGCTTGTTGATAAATAATTTCAATACCGCAATAAAGTCTCTTTATATGAGTTATATACCCCTACAAAAAATAAGTCAATAAGAATTATTTTCACGATGTTATACCATAACATACTGTTTTAAATATAAATAAAACCCCCGATTGATATTAATGAACACACCCATCCCCTTCTCCGAACGGCTCATCCGCTGGCAAAAACAACACGGTCGCCACCACCTGCCTTGGCAAGTGCAAAACCCTTATTGCGTCTGGCTTTCCGAAATCATGCTCCAGCAGACGCAGGTCGCCACCGTTTTAGACTACTATCCGCGTTTCTTGGAAAAATTCCCGACCGTACAAACGCTTGCCGCTGCGCCGCAAGACGAAGTGTTGTCGCTGTGGGCGGGCTTGGGTTATTACAGCCGCGCGCGCAATCTACACAAAGCCGCGCAACAAGTCGTCGAACAATTCGGCGGTACGTTTCCATCCGAACGCAAAGACTTGGAAACCCTCTGCGGCGTAGGCAGAAGCACCGCCGCCGCCATTTGCGCCTTCGCCTTCAACTGCCGTGAGACCATTTTGGACGGCAACGTCAAACGCGTGCTCTGCCGCGTGTTCGCCCGCGACGGCAATCCGCAGGACAAAAAATTTGAAAACTCGCTCTGGACGCTTGCCGAAAGCCTGCTGCCGTCTGAAAACGCCGATATGCCCGCCTACACGCAAGGCTTGATGGACTTGGGCGCAACCGTGTGCAAACGGACAAAACCCTTGTGCCACCAATGTCCGATGGCGGACATCTGCGAAGCGAAAAAGCAAAACCGTATTGCCGAGCTGCCGCGCAAAAAAACCGCCCCCGAAGTACAAACCCTGCCGCTTTACTGGCTGATTGTCCGCAACCAAGACGGCGCAATCTTGCTGGAAAAACGCCCCGCCAAAGGCATTTGGGGCGGACTGTTTTGCGTACCGTGTTTTGAAAAACTCGACGAAACATACGCTTGCGCCGAAAAGCTCGGCATTTTTTCAGAGTGCGCAGCCTCCCCGTGGGATGACCTTTCCGAGCAAGCCTCCCTCACCCACCGCCTGACGCATCGTTTATTGATGATTACGCCGTTTGAAGCGCAAACCAGCTCGTCTGAAAATACAGCTTTGCCGCCAAACTGCCTTTGGGTTAAACCCGAAAATTTGGCGGATTACGGTTTGCCCAAACCGCTGGCGGATTATTTGAAACAACGGCAGCAGGCATTGTTTTGAAAATGCTTGAAAATCAAACAGGCAGCATCCAACTCTAAAACACAATAAACATATCCGCACGCACCCGTCAGGAATCCCATGCACACCCTTCCCCTGCTTACCCAACAATTCGCCGAACTCTCGCCGTTTTTCTATTCCCGCGTTTCCCCAGAGCCGTTGACCGCGCCCTACTGGATCGCCTTCAACACCGATTTGGCGGCAGAGTTGAGTCTGGATACAGATTTTCAGACGACCGCCAACCTTGCCTACCTCAGCGGTAACGCGCCACAATACGCGCCCGCGCCTATTGCCAGTGTTTACAGCGGCCATCAGTTCGGCGTTTATACCCCGCGCCTCGGCGACGGGCGCGCGCTCCTGATTGGCGATTCCATCGATGCCGCAGGGCAACGCCAAGAGTGGCAACTCAAAGGCGCAGGCAAAACGCCCTATTCGCGCTTTGCCGACGGTCGCGCCGTCTTGCGCTCCTCTATCCGCGAATACCTCTGTTCCGAAGCCATGCACGGTCTCGGCATCCCCACAACCCGCGCCCTCGCCCTGTGCGGCAGCGACAACCCCGTTTATCGCGAAACCGTCGAAACCGCCGCCGTCCTGACCCGCATCGCGCCGAGTTTTCTGCGTTTCGGCCATTTCGAATACTTCTATTACACCGGCCGCGAAGCCGAAGTCCGACAACTTGCCGACTACCTCATCCGGCATTACTACCCCGACTGCCAAGATGCTGACAATCCCTACGCCGCCCTGTTGGAACAAATCCGCAACCGCACCGCCGACACCGTCGCCGCATGGCAAAGCGTCGGCTTCTGCCACGGCGTGATGAATACCGACAACATGTCTGCACTGGGGCTGACCATAGACTACGGCCCTTTCGGCTTCCTTGACGATTACGACCGCCGCCACGTCTGCAACCACTCAGACACCCAAGGCCGCTACGCCTACAATGCCCAGCCCTTCGTCGCCCATTGGAATTTCGCCGCCCTCGCCTCCTGCTTCGACGCCCTCGTCCCACACGACACCCTCGAACAGCTCATCGACGGCTGGACAGAAGTTTTTCAGACGACCTATTTAGAGAAAATACGCCGCAAACTCGGTTTGCAGCAAGCAGACCAAAGAGACGACGAAAGCCTTATCACCGACCTCTTCGCCGCCCTGCAAGATCAAAAAACCGACTTCACCCTGTTTTTCAGGAACCTGTCCGAAGTCAGCAATACACACGACGAACCCCTCCCGCCCAAACTCGAACAAACCTTCAAAAACGGCGTTCCGCCCGCCTTCATCCGCTGGCTCGGACGCTACCGCCAACGCCTGCGCGCCGAAAACAGCAATCCCGCCGAACGCGCAATACGCATGAACCTGACCAACCCGCTCTACATCCTGCGCAACTACCTTGCCGAACAAGCCATCGCCCAAGCCCGAAACGGCGACTACCGCGAAATCGAACGCCTGCGCCGCTGCCTCGCCCGTCCCTTTGACGAACAGGCAGAGTTCGCCGACCTTGCCGAACCGCCGCCCGAAGGCAGCATTCCGGTTTGCGTCAGTTGTTCAAGTTAGACGTTGAAGAAGACAGACAAAAAGGTCGTCTGAAAATATTCAGACGACCTTGACCGTAAAGAACGATATCAACAAAAATACGCCCATGCCCCATTTAAACGGCGGCACATCTTTTGCAACCAACCAAACAGACCGCCCCAAAAGGAAAACAGATGAAAAACATCCGCATCAAAATCTGCGGCATCACCCGCCCCGAAGACGCCCGAAAAGCTGCCGAGCTGGGCGTCGATGCCATCGGTTTGGTTTTTTACGCCGCCAGCAAACGCGCCGTCACGCCCGAACAGGCAAAAAAAATCGTGGCAGCCCTTCCCCCTTTCGTCTCCGTCGTTGCCTTATTCGTCAATGAAACAGCAGAAACCATCCGCGAAACCCTCCGGCAAGTACCCATCGACATCATCCAATTTCACGGCGACGAAGACGATGAATTTTGCCGTCAGTTTGACCACCCCTATCTCAAAGCCATACGCGTCCAATCCGGTTCAGACATCGAAGCCGCACAAACCCGATTCCCCAACGCCCGCGCCCTGCTGTTTGATGCCTACCATCCCAACGAATACGGCGGCACAGGTCTGAGCTTCGACTGGACGCTGCTACCGGACAATCTGACCAAACCTTGGATTCTGGCAGGCGGCTTGACTCCGCAAAATATTGCAGCAGCCATCCAAACCAGCAATGCCGCGGCAGTCGATGTTTCAGGCGGAGTAGAAAGTGCCGGCGGCATCAAAGACGAAGCCAAAATGGCTGCCTTCATCCAAGCCGTCCGCGCCATTCGGTAAACCTTTTGGTCACAAAAACCGCTGACGCATTTTATACCGCTTATAGTGGATTAAATTTAAATCAGGACAAGGCGACGAAGCCGCAGACAGTA
>JUNU01000164.1 GCA_001067655.1 Neisseria lactamica | reverse complement strand
TTTAAATCAGGACAAGGCGACGAAGCCGCAGACAGTACAGATAGTACGGCAAGGAGAGGCAACGCCGTACTGATTTAAAGTTAATCCACTATACCGACAGGTTTCGCATTTACCCATAGCAAAAGGTCGTCTGAAATTTTCAGACGACCTTTTTGGTTTCACGGAGATAGGCATCGCAAACCCGCCATCCCCTAACAATTCACGCAGTCATTAACGCTGATTGCAAGAAGTGTCTACTTTGTTGCCATAAGGATCAACGAAGCTGAAGAAGGCTTGGCTGCCTTTTTGATGCCATTCCGCACCTTTACCGAACAAGCCGCGGTTGGAAACATAACGCTCGCCGGAACCGGAAACCGCAGAAGACAAGACAGCACGTTTGTCATCCAGGCTCAACTCGACGCGGTTGGTGTCCAGATTGCGTACAGTCACAGACAAACCGTTTTCACACTCAAAAGATTGGGGCGAACGGCGGTCGCTAGACTGACCACGATCATCATAGTTGTGACCTCCATGATCATGACGGTGCTCGTGGCGAGGAGCATCATTATCATCATAATCAGGGGCAGCACAAGCACCCAAGGACAAAACAGCCGCTACGGCCAATACAGCTTTAAGTTTCATATTAATACTCCTGAAAAATGTGGAACTGAATAAACAGTAATTCCATGTTATAAACATCTTTATAGTCTAGCAAGGAAGCTTACTCTAATTTACCTGCAAGCCTCAAATGTAGCCTTTTCCAAAGCTCCGTATTCTTTTCGCAAACATCAAAACTTCCCTCAATTATAGTGGATTAAATTTAAATCAGGACAAGGCGATGAAGCCGCAGACAGTATAAATAGTACGGCAAGGCGAGGCAACGCCGTACTGGTTTAAATTTAATCCACTAT
>JUNU01000163.1 GCA_001067655.1 Neisseria lactamica | reverse complement strand
GTACTGTCTGCGGCTTCGTCGCCTTGTCCTGATTTAAATTTAATCCACTATAACCTATGCGTTCTTCGGAAAACTTGTTTTGATTGCATTGAAGCTGAGTTTTCAGACGACCTTCGGACTATTTCACGTTGCTTAATCCTGCCAAAACGATGTCCAACCGAATTTTTCGGCAATATCGTCGCAAAGTTCCTCCTGCATGGTGGCAAGATTGGTGTAGCTGTTGGTGTCGTGTACAGAAAAATAGGCGGGCAGGGCGGAGGCGGTGTTTTGCGCGGCGGTTCGGAAGCAGTTCGCAAACCAATGGCTGAAATATTCGTGTAGCCCGCTGTAAAAATCGTCTACAGCATCCCATGCTTCTTCTTCGTCTTCTTCGTTCTCGTCCTGTCCCAAGCCGTATATCTCGTCTTCCACATCTGTATCAAATTCGGGCAGGCATTCTTCGGGGAAGTCTATGATGCCGTCGCCTAAATAGCCGCCATTTGGGTTGCGCAGCCAGCCGCAAACAGAGAAATCCTGATATTCGTATTCCATAATCAGTGCTACGGCCTGATCAAATGATTCGTTTTCATCTGAAAACCCCCAATGCCTGCCCTGCAATATTTCTTGGATAAAGGCGGTCAATTTGGGAGCGCGTTCGGCGCAGTCCTGCATAAATTGGGTTTTATATTGTTGCATCAGTTGCTTTGCTTGGGTGGTAAGCATGGTTTTTTCCTTGTTGTTGAAGGTTTCGGGTCGTCTGAAATGTGGTCATTCAAAGAACAGGCTGCCTTTTCAGACGACCTTCGGCATTAGATATTTAACAAGCGCAGGTCGGCTCAAACCGCAACAAAACGGTCAAATATTCCCAAAATGTTGGGTTTGAACCTGACCTATGCCTTGTGTTCTCGCAGTAGGGCGGTCATGTGTTGCCTACGCGTCCTGTGTTCCCAAATAGCCTGAAACCGCAAGAATGGAGGCATTTGCGTGTTCCAGGCTGTCCCAATTTACCGCTGAATCTGCGAGGTAATCGTGCTGTCGGTAATCTTGTCGTCTTCCGCCAGCAGCATGGCTTTGGAGAGGACGACCGAGAGCGTGTTGTCGCCCTCAAACGGGATAAACAGTTTGTCGGATGCGTCTTTTTTGCGGCTGTCGGGCACGATGCAGAGGTATTGGTCGTCCGGCAGCATCAGGATGTTACTGCTGCCGATGTGGATTTTGTAGGTACGCAACTTGCCCTGCACGACGAGGAAGTTGCCGTCTATGTGGGCAACCCTGGCGATTTTCAGGCGCGGCAGTAGGGTTTCCAGTACGGCTTTGCGGGTTTTGGCCACTTCGCCCAAATCGCCGAAGGAATAGCTCTGCCAGTAGCTGTAAAAACGCGCCTCTCCGCCGTTGTCTTCCCAAGTCGGGTCGTTGCCCACGCTCGCCACGCCCACAAACAAATCCACGTCGCGCAACACTTCGGAAAACACGCGCGGCGGAATATCAATTAAGTCCAGCGCGGTAGCATTGTAATCGTCGTCCAACCGGTGAAAGCGCACTTGGTCGGTGCTGACATACTGCCAGATGCCGCTTTCCGTCCATGCTTCTTCGCTGTCCACCGCGTTTGTCCAAAATTGGGCGAGCAGGTTGTATTCGGGTAAATCCAACGATACGGTTGCATCGTCGCCTCCGTCCCACGCACCTGCCAGCGAGCCTCTCCAGCCGCGCCCCTTGGCAAGCGTCATGTATTGGTGTTGTTTCAGGATGTGGGCGGCAAAGCGGTTGCTGTATGTTTTGGTGTTGATTTCGGCTTCTGTGAGCAGATAGATTTCACGATATGCCTGTTTCAGCGGCTGGCGGATTTCTTTGTCCAACAGCAGTTGACGCCATTGGGCGATGCTTTGCTGAGTGGCAAGCGCGGGATGCCACAAGCTGATTTGCAGGCAGTCTGAAACATCGGTTTGCGCGCCCGTTTCGTCCACCCATGTTCCGTCCAACCACAGCGCGGATTTGCCCTGCGTGTCGTTTTCGTCGCGAAAAAATTGCCATATTAGCGGACGCGTGAGGCAGGACATCAGTCCGTGTTGCCAGTAATACTGTTCGGCGTGTTCCCGTGGCACGCGGTGTTCGGAGCGCATCATTTGGTCCAAGCGGTCGCGTTGGGCGGTGAGCGTGGTGTTGAGGTTTTTTTGTGTGGCTTTGAGCTTTTTCAGTTTGTCGGCATGGTCGGTTTTCACGAAGGCGGGTACGGTTTTCTGCGGCGAGCCGTCAGGTTTGAACCAGCGCAGTTCGGACTTGCCTACGCCCGTAACCGCCAGACGGCAGGTGTAGCCGTCGAAGTCATAGTCGCGGCAGCCTTCCTGCAAGCCGAAGCTGTCCACCGCCATGTCTTCGATTTCGTTGCGGGATACACCCCGCTGCGCGGCGGCTTCGTCCAGATAGTTGGCAATCGCGTTCTGCGCATTGCTGAACTTAATCCGCAGGCGCAGGCGTGAAAGGCAGGCGATGCCGTCCAGCCCTTTGGAGCGGAACAGCGCATAGAAGCAGGCGTTGCCCATAGCAGCATAGCGTGCGCCGAGATTGGGGATTTTGTCGTATGAATGCAGCGCAAGTTGGGTAAGGGCGAACAGGGTGGCGCTATCGTGGAAATGGCTGCACATCCACACCAGTCCTTTGAGTACAGTCTGGTTGACGCTGCAAACAGGCAGGACATGGGTGCTGTAGCTGTATACTCCGTGGGTGACGGTTTCGGTCTGTACTTCGCTGTTGCAGACAAATTCTATCCAGCCGTGCAGCATTTTTTTGAACCTGTCCGCCCCCAACGCGTCGATCAGCGTTTTGGCTTCTTTCAGGTATTTTTCGCTCGGCTTGCCCGCATTGGCGGACAGGGCAAGTGCAATGATCTTGCTCCATACGTCCTGCTGTTCGGGCGGCAGCGCGGCAAGCTGGAGATTTGCGTATCGGGCAAATGCGTCATCTTGGGCGGGAAAGCAGGCTTCGGCGAAACTGCCTGACAGTTCCGCCAGAGCGGCAAGGTTGGCGGTAGCGGCTTTCTTGTCCCACAAGTTTTCCGCAAAGACGCGGTAACGGCTGCAGGCGTTTTTCAGGCATTCCGAAAGCGTTTCGCTCGGATTGGGAAACTGTTTTTTGATTTGGTTGATCAGATATTTGAGTGGATAGTAGTCTGATTCCTGCTCGGACAGCCCGTTGTCGTCCAGCATGGCGGCAAAAATGCGCTGCACATCCTGCTCCGTCATCGGCAGCGTTTTGCGCACCAGAGCCATCGCCACCGCCGCACGGATGGTGCCGTAATTGTGTATCCTGTCACCGCCTTTGTTGTTAAAAACTTTATTTCGTCCCCAGCCGCGTATCAAATCAATGCAGTGGATCAGGAAATCGACGCGGTATTCGGGCGCGGCTTTCTCCACTTCGGCAAAGCTGGGGCAGAGTTTCAGATTTATCGTGTCGTATTCGTTCGAGCGTTTTTGGCGCCATTCTTTTTGCAGTACGTCGAGAATCTGATTGAACTCGGTACGGCGGCTGTCGGAAATCTGCACGGTTTGGTTTTGGGTCATGGGACTTTCCTTGCGTATCAATGTGTTGATTATTTTGCGGTAAAGGCGGACAACGTCGGTAAGGGTTTTCTTGTCCGCACTATTCAGGCTGTATCGGGTGGTTTCGGCAAAGGCGCGGTAGCGTTGCGCGGCGGTTTTCAGGCTGCTTATCCGCCCACCAGCGGCGTGAGTTTGATGAAATTGACGACCAGTTCGTCATGCAGGTACACCATGTCGTCCAACGTTTCCAGCTGGCGGTTGTCGGCAAGGATGAAAAACGCGTTCTGCTCAAAAGCTTTCAGGGCGATAGCGATTTGCTTTTCCGCGTCCACGGGCTGCGGGTGCGCGCCTTTTTTGCCGCGCGGTTCCTGAATTACGATGTCGCCGCGATCGGTGGGGATAACGAGGCTGTGGCGCAGCAGGGCATCGGCGGCGCGGTTGTTGTAGGCGGCGACTTCCTGTCGCACGCGCTCAGCAATCAGCTCCGCCGCGCTGATGTGGTTGGTTCGGAACTTCAAAAACAGTTCGTGCAGCACTTTGCCGGCGAGGTTTTGATCCTGGATGGTGATGGTGGCTGCAATCATGGATGACTCCTCGAAACAGAAAACAGATGAATCATACTGTTTTTTGAGTGTTTCAGGCAGCCTGAAACAAAGCATCCTGCACTTTGATGGTGGTAAGTGCAGGATGCTATTTACATTTTGAGACCTTTGCAAAAAAGCCCTCCCCCCGACAGCCGAAACCCCAACACAGGTTTTCGGCTGTTTTCGCCCCAATCACTCCCGATTCT
>JUNU01000162.1 GCA_001067655.1 Neisseria lactamica | reverse complement strand
GTACTGTCTGCGGCTTCGTCGCCTTGTCCTGATTTAAATTTAATCCACTATACCTGAGCCATTACATTTCAGACGACCTCTTGGCGTTCCAAAGGTCGTCTGAAAACATTAAAATACACACACAACATCAAACAAGGAAATCGATTATGAGTGAAGCAGAATTTTCCGACTGGGCAATGAAAATCTGCCTGACCGGACTGGTTATCTTCTTGGGCTTTATCGTTTGGAACTTGGGTAAGGAATCCAAGGCGGGCAAATTTGGCATCGCGATTTTGTTCCTAGTATTGGGCTTGGGCGTGTTCGGTTTTATTTTCAAAGAAGTGCTGATTAAATTCATCGCTCTGCCTTGAGACGGTATAGTGGATTAACTTTAAACCAGTACGGCGTTGCCTCGCCTTGCCGTAC
>JUNU01000161.1 GCA_001067655.1 Neisseria lactamica | reverse complement strand
AAACAAGCCGAGATGCTCAAACAGGCCGTCTTAAAAGCGGCTTTTTCAGGTGGCCTTTTGGATAAATAAATTAAAGAGAAAACGAATATGACCACAACGCAAAACCATACTTCAAACGCCATCGTCCAAAAGGTTTGGAGTTTCTGCCATATGCTGCGCGATGACGGCGTAAGCTACGGCGACTATTTGGAGCAGATTACCTATCTGATTTTCTTGAAAATGGCGTTTGAATACAGCCAGCCGCCTTACAAGCGCGATGTCGGCATTCCGGAAGAATACAACTGGAAAAGTCTGACCGACCGCACAGGTGCGGAATTGGAAAGTCATTATCTCGCTTTGTTGCGCGATTTAAGTATGCGCAAAGGCTTGCTTGGCCAAATCTTTGCCAAGGCGCAAAACAAAATCCAAGACCCTGCCAAATTATCCCGTTTGGTGGCGATGATTGATGAAACCAAATGGACGCGCTTGGGCGTGGATGTGAAAGGCGATATTTACGAAGGCATTTTGGAAAAAAATGCCGAAGATACCAAATCCGGCGCGGGACAATACTTTACGCCGCGGGCTTTGATTCAAGCAATTGTCGAATGCGTCCGCCCGCAGGCAGATACCCTGATTGCCGACCCGGCAGCAGGTACCGGCGGCTTTTTATTGGCGGCATACAGTTATTTGGAAAAACACGCCAATCTAAACACCGACCAAAAAGAGCGGTTAAAAAAAGGGACGTTTTTCGGCAATGAAATCGTCGCCAATACCCGCCGTTTGTGTTTGATGAACCTGTTTTTACACGGTATCGGCGAAATGGACGGCGATAGCCCGATTAGTTCCGATGACTCCTTGGTTGCGCCAAGCGTATGCAAAGTGGACTTGGTTTTAGCCAATCCGCCATTCGGCAAAAAAAGCAGCATGACTATTACCAATGCCGAGGGCGAAGCCGAAACCGAAGATTTTGTCTATAACCGTCAAGACTTTTGGGCAACCACTTCCAACAAACAAGTCAACTTCTTGCAGCATATTTACACGATGCTCAAAAACAACGGACGGGCGGCTGTCGTCGTGCCCGATAATGTGTTATTTGAAGGCGGCGCAGGCGAAATTGTGCGTAAGAAACTATTGCAGATGACCGATTTGCATACGATTTTGCGTTTACCAACGGGTATTTTCTACGCCCAAGGCGTGAAAGCAAATGTGTTGTTCTTTGATAACCGCCCCGCACAGGAAAAAGCCGTTACCCAAGAAGTCTGGGTGTATGACTACCGCACCAACGTGCATCACACGCTGAAGAAAAAACCGATGCAGTTGGCAGATTTGCAGGATTTCATTACCTGCTATTGCCCTGAAGACCGTTCAAAACGCGCAGAAACCTATCATGCTGAAAACAACCCCGACGGACGCTGGCGTAAATTTGGTATCAATGAAATCAATCAGCGCGAAAAAACCAGCTTGGATATTTTCTGGCTGAAAGACCATTCTTTAACCGACCTGGACAATCTGCCCACCCCCGATATTTTGGCCGATGAAATCATTGAAAATATCGAAACGGCTTTGATGAGTTTTCGAAGCGTTGCAGCGCAGTTGGCAGATTAGTTAGACCATCAATTAATAGACTAAGGCAACTGCCGCATCTCATTACAACTTCAATGATTGTGTGAATCAGCTTGCTAAGTAGGAATAGCATAAAAGGTCGTCTGAAAATCGATTTTCCAGTTTTCAGACGACCTTTTCTTTGTGTTTAAACCGCTAAACAGTCTTATCAAAAAGCAATCAAGATACCGAATAAAACCGATTTACTCCTGCCAGATAATCTCGTGTTTAGAACCATAAGTAATCTTTTTAATATTGCGTTCAAGAGCAATTTCTTTATCTAGCTTTCCTGAATATTTTGAATCCGCCAATTTTTGAAATAAAGTAATATTCAGCTCATCATTGTGGGAAGTTGTCTTTATATCTGAAATGCCCATTGCGCTATTGCCTACTAAACCTGTCAAATGAACCTGCCTATAATCCTTAGCTTCATGGACAGTAATTTTGAAACTCCCAATATCATCCAACTTGATTTCGTCATTGGCGAAAAAGCAGCCGGACAATATCAAGCCGGTAATACCCAGCATAGCTACTTTAATTTTCATCATCATTTTATCCTTCGATAGAAGCATCTTCTAGTGTGCCGTCAAAATTGCCATCCATAACAATACGGTATCTCTCAACAAATCTTCATCATTGAAGTCGACAATACGCTATTTATAGTGGATTAACTTTAAACCAGTACGGCGTTGCCTCGCCTTAGCTCAA
>JUNU01000160.1 GCA_001067655.1 Neisseria lactamica | reverse complement strand
GATTGGTCAAAAGTTTACCCGGGTTGCCCGTCCGCAGACCAACGGTAAGGCGGAACGGGTTATCCGCACCCTGATGGAGATGTGGCATGAGAAACAGTTGTTTGACAGTCCGGAACACCGGCGAAAGGAGTTGTGCCGCTTTGTTAATTTCTATAACACTGTGAAGCCGCACCGCAGTTTGAACGGCGATACGCCGTTTGAGGTCTTGCAGGCTTATTTTTCTCAACCTGTGGTGTAAACAACGCAACGTTTTCCTACACAACAGGAGGGACAAGCAGTTTACGCTTACGCCTGTGCCGTTAAACGAGATCATTCATTTCATGCGGGACACTTGGCGGTATTGCTGATGCAAAAAGGACGGATTGAAAACCCGTCCTTTTGTTTTGCCGACTGTTTTTCAGGCAGCCTGCACTATTCAAGGCTACCTGAAAATTCATCTCTAAAATAAAAGCTCATTCATTCAATGCTGTCAATCTCGCCCGAACTTTTGCAGCCGCATCTTCCGTGCTGTTGCCGACAATAACGTTTTGCTTGTCGTCGAAATACTGAACGGCAGGGAGGTCGCGCAGGAAGCTGTCAATATCTTGTTCGGTCAGGAAACGGCCGTGCATATCCCAGCCGACATTGAGGGCACGCCCTTTGACGGCGGCCATGCGGTCGTGCAGATGGCCGTAGAGGTGGTATAGGCCGTGGTGGATGCCGTCCCATTCGTATAAGGGATAGTGGCACAAAATCGCGGTATTGCCGATTTCGGGCAGTTTGAGCCGCAGGTAATGGCTGGCGGACGAGAGCAACGGATGGCCGTCGGCTTTGCGCGTGTTGAGGAAATGTGCTTCGTTTTGCCGAATCAGGTAGTCGTGGTTGCCGTAAATCAAATGGTGTTGCCCGTTAAGCCGTTGCAGCACGGCTTCGATGTGTGCGGGCTTTTTGGCAAAGCAGACATCGCCGAGGTTGTACACAGTGTCTTTCGGGGTAACGATGCGGTTCCAGCAGTCGATTAGGTATTCGTTCAGCTCGTCGGCGTTATCGCTTTGTAGGCGGAATTGCGGGCAGTATCGGGCGATGTTGGGATGGGAGAAGTGCCAGTCGGCGGTGAAATAGGTTTGAGGCATGGGATACTCGGTTTCTGGTCATCTGACAATGAAAAATAAGGTGCAGGCTGCTTTAGAGGTCGTCTGAAACGGAGTTGGGGCGATAAAAAGCAGCCTGCACTTTTTTTGCCCGCCTATCTGCCGGTCAATACCAACCGTTGGCAGAAGGCTTCCCAATCGGCAAGGGGCACAACGCGTTTGCCGTCTGCTAACCGGTGCACATCGGAAGCGCAGGCGGTGTGCCAATAGGTGTAAAACGGTAGTTTGGCGATGTCGGCTTCCGGTACGGCAGGGGCATTGTCTTGTCCTGGCGTATGCACAATCGGCAGGCCGAAATAGCTGTATTGGCCATCTGCGGATTTGTCGCCTGTGTGGCCGATTTGGCCGCGGTGTCTGCCAGTACGAACAAACCGGCGGCAGAATGCGTTCCAATCGTGCAGAAACACGGCGGCTTGTCCGTCTATCAGGCTTTGGGCCGAACCGATGCTGCTGTCCCGCCAAAACAGGTAGAACGGCAATTCGGCGATGTGGCGTTCCATGACGACCGGACAATCGCCCTGTCCTGCCGGCCGCATCACCGGAACGCCGAAACAGGCGGTTTCAGGCAAGGTATGTGCAGGCTGCATAAAGGCGTTTTGTAGGATAACGGCCGCTTCGGCAGGTTCGATACCCAAACTGTCTATGGCAGGCTGTAAGGTTGCAGGCAGGTCGCAAAAGCAGCCTGCACCTTCCGGCAGGCAATACACCGAGTTGTGCGTATGGGCCAGCGGTGCCGACCATTGGGTAACGGGCGAGGTGCGGATTCGGCTGCCTGCGGCAAAACGCCCCGAACCGTTTTGGGCGACCGTGCCGTACACCACGGCATACTCGGATTTGCCGGGCGTGTGATAGCGCGTGAATGTCCAATCAGTCAGTACGCAGGGGGAGAGGGTGTCGTCGTGGGGATGTTCGGATGGGATGGGGTTGGCGGGGGGGGGCATGGTTCATTCCTGAAATGGCGGGGTTTAGACAGCCACAGTCATTGCGAGGTATGCAGATTGCCTGAAATTTCGCGTTACACTTCAATCGCGCTCCTGTTCCGATAACCAGTTTGGACAATTATTTTTTGGAATACCTTTGGGATTAATAACCATGCAGCAGTCTTGAATTTTTGCATACATGACCGTGTGCTTGTCTCCGGCAAGACGTGAGCGAAGCTGAGCAAATCCATATTGTTAACAAAATAAAGATTTAGTGGAGACTGCTGCAAGTTGGGGTGCGGGCTTGAGCAGAAAGTAGTTCAGTACAATAGTGTTTGACGCGCCATTAAACTGCTGTATCTCTCCGACCAGAGAAAGTAGATGTTGACGAAAATTGTCTTCTACTCTACCCATCAAGAAGTTTAATAGGTGTGAAGAGATTGCCTGAAAATTGATTTTCAGACGATCTTTTGTAGAGACTACTATAGTAAAAATAAATTACCTTACATCCTATAAATTACCTACGTTGACGGTTAACAGCAATAAGAGGCTTATTTAAAGTAATTTGGGTCATACCATGCATATATGCATTATATTGCCATACAATAAATTGCTGTTTATATCGCTCATTAATTTCTTCCAAACGTTGTACCTGAGCTTTTAAATTCTTAACTTGCTTTTGCAGATAATCCATTGTTACATTCGGTTCTGGGTTAGCTTTTGCTTTTTCTTTAAGATTCTGTTTTTGTTTGCTAAATGCCTCTTGTATATCTGAATAATTAGCTAGTGATTGTCTTTCAATACTTTTAACATTCAATAATTCTGAAACTTTGTGGCAAAGTAATTCCCAAGTTAATTTACCTTCCCAAGTCTTAATCAACATGATAATGTCTTCTAAACGTTCTTCTGTAACAAGAATTTTGGGCATATTATAACTCCATTAGTCTATACAAATCATTGTCTAATTTAGCTGTATCTGGTTTTAGAATGTCTATATCCATTCCTTTTTCCTGTAAAGCTAATTTAACTGGGGAAGGGTCATACTCATCAGGAATTCGTAATAATGATCCATTTGGAATTTCCCTATTTTCTAAAAATGCAATTTTGGTTTTTATATGTGTTAATCTCCATCCCAAATTACTTATCCACCGATCTGCACCAAAAACACCTAATTTATGGTGCTCTCTCGCTTTATTAAATTGTTCTGTAAGTTGAATTTCTCTAAGCTTTAATATTTCTAAAGATGATTCTAATCCTTTAATACAAACGAGTTCTTTACATGTTTCACAATCCCCATGGCGAGAGCATGGCGACATTGCATAATCATGTTCACAAATGCCTATTTCTGTTATAGTTGCAATTCCAATTCTATTTTTTCCTAAGTCTTCATAGGTTACTGGAAGATTTAAATGAATTTTATCTAACAGTGAAGCATCCTCGGGAATAAGTAAATTCCGAACTGCTTCACTTTTTTCTTCTTCTGTCCTGTGATCATAAGCCTTATTATCTGCAATTCTAGCCCTCCCTGCCCAGTTCGCTAAAGTTAATTCATCCATTCCACCTCTCTCAGCTTTTGTACTTAACCAATGCCTTGCATTGTGTGATAGCAATCTAACAAACTCTCCTTTCGAAGTAGTTATACAATGCTTTTCCCATAATGATGTTTTAGGGCGTGTATCAGAATAGCAGAATCTATCATTAATAAGATTTACTGTTGGTAATATAAAAGAAAATTTTTTAGGGAGAAAATCATCGTGAAATTCATTTTCTCTGAATAATAATAAGGCTTCAGAAGCTTTAACGTTTTTATTTTTATCAATATATGGCCAGTAATTGAATTTTGAGGTATATTTTTCGTATAAGTATTTCCCTAAAACATTAGGAGTTATAACACCACTATTTTCTTTCATTAACTTTTCAAACCACTTAGTTTTAATCCCATGCTTTCCATTAATTTCTAAAACCTTACCTATTTCTATTTCAGTTAAAGGTTTTTGAGGTAAATAATGGGATACTTGCATACCTTGATCTGGTGATATCATTACCGTGTTCGGATTTTCTTCCGCAAACTTTGCTGCTTTTCTTGCTAAAGCTCCTATATCTGTTAAACGTTTGACTGCTTCAATAATCACATCTTGCATGCTACTAGGAACCCATTTTAAACCCTCTTTTCCATTTTTTGCAGGTATCCATCGAATACCTAATTGCTTATTTCCTAGGCTATCTTCTTCCCATTCTAAGCAATTAACAGATAAAGACATCAACTCAGAACAACGAGATGGAGCAACCATAAGTAGAGCCATAACTGCTGTATAATACTCAGTTTCTTTATCTAAATTTGGTGCATCATGAAAGAGTTTAGCTACCAACATCATTTCTTCATCTGTTGGCATTTTACTTGAACGGTATTCTTTTCCTCTTTCATCAAGCAATATTGTTAAATCTCTAGGGCGTTTATATGGGTTATTCCATAAAGACAAATTTGGAGTAATACCATTTTCACGACAAAAATCAAATAACTTCTCAAGTTGATATCCTAATTTATTGACTGATTCAGTATCTTTTTTATATTTTTTCAATACAAGGGTTTCAACTTCATTAATGACTAAATTATCGAGTTGTAATATATCGCAATTGTCTTTTACATTGTATAAAGCCATTTCAACCATACGTAATGATTCAAGATGCCGTGATAATTGACGAACTGGTTGCTGAGAGTAAACATAACGAATATATGCTTTAGCAAAATCAATAAATGGTTCAGATAACGGCTCATATTGATAGGATGTAGATTTAACCCTATCTGTGGAAAAACGAACTTGAATGTTGTGAAGATTAAAGGTATCTCTCCATTGATTATTGTCCCAACAATCACTTCCGAAAGCTGTAAGTTTGTTTCTACAGAAAGTGATAAAATTTTCTAAACTGGATTTTGGATTCTCATGTACTTGGAAAAAAATTGTATTATTCATAATTAATGAGCCTCCATATTTTTTTTCATTTCATTACACGTTTGAACAACATATTCAACAGCCAATATAATACGATCCTTAGAAGATGCATAATCTATACTTTTAGTTCTTCTTAAACGTTCTTCTTTCTCTTTATACAGTTTATTTAATATTTGTTGATGTGGACCATCAACCAAAGGTCTAAATTTAGGACATAAATAACAAGTCTCATAACCAGTTATACAAAAATCATTCGTCCCACATGCGCCTATAGTATCTACTCCGTTATTAGTTATTAAAGATGTTGGATCAAATCCTCTCTCACTTTCATTCAAATTAGAAATAATTCTGCCAACGAATGCTTGGGCTAGTTTTCCCATTTCAGCACCCATAACGCGATCAATATATTGCACTGTATCCGCTGTATTTTCAGTATAGACTTTCACATTTTGTGTATCTGAGTGATCTAGTAGTTCTGCTATAATCGCTGCACCAACTCCTTTTCTCCCTAGGTTAGTCCCCCTTGTATGACGAAAACGTCTTGCATTAACATGAATAATTTCACCTGTTCGCTCTGAAACAGCTTTTTGATGTATACAGAATTTTCGTAATACATTTAGTTCTAATGAAGAGGTTGAGTAATGAAAAATATCTAATTCTAATAATGAAAGATCAAAATTCCTATTTTTTATATTATTTTTCAGAAAACGCCAATCAATAATCATTGGTAATTTCATTTTATAATCTGATATAAATGCTTCATCAACCAGGCTAAGCAATTTTTTATACTGATATTCTAAAAAGTTTAAGAGAACTAAATACAAATCCTCTGTAATAGCAATCTTTTTAAATGTTTTTCTAAATAACCCACCTCTCTTTTTAGCACTAGGTATATTTAGGAAATAATTCCATGTTCCTTGAGAAGCTTCTTTTTTCAAGTCTTCAAATTTTAAATGTCGTATTTGAATAGGTCTTCTTGCAGTAGCTTGAAGTAAATGGATATATGTATATGTTTCAAATGAAATAAGATCTTCTTTCCAAAGTCTAGCCAGCTCTGTCATTAAAGCTAAAATTTCATTTTCAGTAAATGCTCCTGTATAAGGGCATCTCATTATTACCGATTTACCTTTATCATTTCCACTCAAAGTAAAGCTTTCTAGTAGAGATGCAACAGCTTTATCAACTCCATAATAACCATACTCGTACCACGAGAGCAAAAAACCTTTTAATGAACCTAAATGCCATTCACGTTCTTTTCCTAAGTTGGTTTTCCAGTTTAATAGCGTATAAGTATCAATGGTTTTTAGTTGCGTATTAACTACTAATTCATGAAATCTATTATACATATTAATAGTATGGTAGCTAGAGTATTTTTCAGCATAGATAGCTAATGTTTTTCTAAAGCTATTTAATGTTTTTTTATCTATATTCAATACAGCTTGGGAGAAATTTAGTTTAATATCTTTACTTATACGCCAAGAGTTTTCATTTTCATAAAACGCATATCCATCTCTTGATTGTCTAAGAATTTTCTTCTGGCTCATAATTGTCAACTTTTTTTTGAAACTCAGTTTGAAGTTCTAATAGTATTTTATTAGCTTTTTCTCGAATATAACGTTGATTATAAACATCTCCAGATTTTTCTGATACATGTCCCATAAGGTGTTGCCTCATTTTTGCTTCTTTTTCTGGTGAAATAAAATCTTTATGGTAAAAATCATTACTTACACTCTGATTGTTTTTATCTATTTTTTTTTTTGAAAAATCTAAGTTCCACTCATGACGAAAAATGTGTGGATGAATAACAGAAAATTTTGGATCAGCTTTTTTCATTGTTGGTACAATAACATTATCAAATGAACTTGTACTAATAGGATTCCCTTGGGTTTTCCCTTTCCGATGAGTTACGAACAAATATGGATGTTTATTTGCATTTGGAATTTTAGAACGGTAATTCATAATGTAATCATCAATGAGTTGAGCTATTTTCTGTGAAATAGGAAGACGTCTCTCTTTAGTTTTACTTACAGCCTGTGTTTTTCTTGAATCAAATTTATCGTCATGAGTTCGTCTTATTAAAATAGATGGTTTAGTTGTTCCTATCTCGATAAATGGAATCTGGATTGATAAAAGCTCTCCACGTCTTATCCCTAGTTCTTTTAATAATATAAACATCAGGTAATTTCTTTTTTTGATACCTATATTTTGAAATGGATTATTAGGGTTAGAATAATTAGCAATAGACATAAATTCATCTAACAATCCATTAGATAAATCTTCATTTACTCTTACAGTAAAATTTTTATGATTTTTAGGTTTTGAAGCTTTAATTAATAAAAGCAAATTAGCTAACTTTTCTTGGTATTCACTAGAAACTCTAATTACTTTAGATAAGAATAAAATATATTCTGAAAGCACTGTTAGCCTATTGTACTGATGATTTAAAGAAACAGATGGAAAAATTTTAATAAATTGAGTTTGTACTTTTTTTATAATTTTTCTTTTTGTACAATTAGTTTTTTTTTGTTTTACTGCATTCAGCTTCATATGCCTGATAAGAGTCTCTAATTCGCCTTCAGTAGGAACTATTTCTTTTTGAAGCATTTCGCTAATGATTAATTTATTATTCTGTTCCCAATCCATTAACCACTGTATAACCCCTAATTTATTCCTAATCGTATTTACAGCACAGTGATACCGCAGTTCTACTGTAACCCATAACGTCGAATAGAAATCAGGTATCCCTGTTTCTTTGTTAACCAAAAGGGGAAAACGTTCTCCATTTTGGAAAAGGACCGTCTCCAATTTATACATGATGCTTAAATTTGCAAAATTAATATATATAAATACTAACGAATTCAATGCAATCTGTAAAGATTAATGTAAAAAAAATAGAAGCCCTGTTTTAAAGGGCTTCTATTGGTGCTTTTGAATTATATTTTACATATTTTTCTTATATGTAACTCAGAACGGAATATCGTCGTCAATGTCTTCGACAGGGGCTGCCGGTGCGGCGGGAGCTTGGCGGCGGGGGGCTGCGGGAGGCTCTTGGTTTTGCGGGGCGGCTTGGTATTGCTGCTGCGGCGCTTGTTGTTGGTAGCCGCCTTGGCTGTAACCGCCGTCGTCGTAAGGTGCGCCGCCACTGTTGTCGTTGCGGCCGCCGAGCATTTTCATTTCGTTGGCGATGATGTCGTATGCGGTGCGTTCGATGCCGTCTTTGCCTTGGTATTTACGGCTTTGGATGCGGCCTTCCAAATACACTTGGCTGCCTTTTTTCAGGTATTGTCCGGCGATTTCGGCGAGGCGGCGGTACATGGTAATGTTGTGCCACTCGGTGCGTTCTACGCGCTGGCCGTTGCGGTCGTTCCAAGTTTCGCTGGTGGCGACGCTGAAATTGCAGACGGCTTCGCCGTTAGGCATATAGCGGACTTCGGGGTCGCGACCGAGACGGCCGATAAGGATGACTTTGTTCAATGACATTTTTTAAACTCCTGTGATGATGTTTTCGGCGGCCTCTTGGTCAAATCCTTTTTGCAACGCCTTGATGTAAATGGTTTGTTTGTCTGCGCTGAAGGCGATGCTCTCGACACCTTCGACTTGGGACAATGCTTGGTAGAGCGAATCGTATTTTTCCTGCCATGCGGGGCTGACCGGATAGCTGAGGTTTTTGACGGGTTTGGGCGCGGGGGCGAGTACGGCGATGACCAGCCATAGCAGCATCAATGCGCTGCAAAAGGTGAAAACACCTGCAAAGCCGTATTGTTGAAACAGCCATCCGCCACTTGCGCCGCCCACAAACAACCCGACAGACTGCATGGTATTGTAAACGCCCATCGCCGTGCCTTTCAAATCGGATGGCGCAATCTTAGACACCATGGACGGCAGGCTGGCTTCCAATACGTTGAAGCCGATAAAGTAAACAATCAGATAGGCGGTAATCAGCCAAATCGAGTGCATGCCGAACAATAAGCCGATTTGCGCCGCTGCAATGCAGGCGATGCCGAGGATGAAGACTTGTTTGAGCTTGTTGCGGGTTTCGCCGATGATGATGAGGGGAATCATAATTACCAGCCCTGCGATGGTCGAGGGCAGATAGACTTTCCAATGCTGGATTTTTTCCAAACCGAGCTGCGTCATGGCAAAAGGCAGGGCGGTGAACAACGCCATTTGTGCGGCGTGCAGCGCGAAAATGCCGAAATCCAGGTTGAGAAGCTGGCGGTCGCGGAGGACTTCGCCCATGCGCGAGGGCTGCGCCTGTGTGTCTTCGTGCAGCTTGGATACTTCGGGATCGGGGGTCATCCAAGCGACAACGCCTATGCTGATGACGGTCAGGATACCGGTCAGCATAAACAATCCGGGAACGCCGATAATGTCGGCAATCATCGGGGCGACCACCAGGCTGACGGAAAAGGTCAAGCCTATGCTCAAACCTATCATCGCCATTGCGCGGGTACGCACGCCGTCTCGGGTCAAGTCGGCAAGCAGCGCGGTAACTGCGGCGCTGACTGCGCCTGCCCCTTGAATGGCGCGCGCGGCAACCAGCATGGGCAATGAGTTCGCGGCAGCGGCAAGAAAACTACCTGCGGCAAAGACAATCAGTCCGACATAAATGGTTTTTTTGCGTCCGAACTTATCGGAAGCGATGCCCAAAGGCAGTTGCAGCAAGGCCTGCGTAAGTCCGTAGATACCCATTGCCAGACCGACCAAAGTTTTGTTGTTTTCCGCGCCGGGCAATGAGGCGGCATATAAGGACAAAACGGGGAGAACCAAGAACATCCCCAGCATACGCAGTGCGTAAACGCCGGAGAGGGTGGTGCTGGCACGCCATTCGTGCGGGAACATTTGGATGCGGTTGTCTTTTGCCATAAACGGTTTTTCAGACGACCCCGTAGGATTCAGAGGTCGTCTGAAATTTTGAAATTGATAGATGTGCGGATTATACAGGATTCAAAAGGGTTTGCATTTGCACAGACCGCAGCCGTCTATAAACCGCGGTTCAACCCCACTGCCAACGGTTGCGCCACGCGCCTAAGACGGCGTTGGGATATTTGTTGCTGCCCAAGCTGCCGTTGAAGCGCGCCAAAGCGCGGACGATGTTGCCTTTTTCGATATTGTTGTAGTGGCGCAGGATGGTGCAGCCGTAGCGCAGGTTGGTGCGGATGTCGAACAGGTTGTGCGAAGATTTGCCGATATAGTTTTTCCAAAACGGCATGACCTGCATCAGCCCGCGCGCGCCGACGCCGCTGATGGCGTATTGGCGAAACGCGCTCTCGACTTCGATCAAACCCAAAATCACTTGGGTATTCAACCCCGCGCGGCTGCTTTCGTATTGGATGTTGACCAGCAGACGGCGGCGTTCGGCGGCATCGGGAACGTAGCGGGCAAGGCGGGAAGACATCGCCGCCAGCCAGCGTTCGCCTTCGTTTGGATCGGCGAACACGAGGCGCGGCGGATTGACATTGTTGATAGAGCTGCGCATGACCGAAGCGACGTCGTCGGCAAGCGTTTCTTCACGTTGCGCGCCGGCGAGTGCGGCGGCAGGGCTGAGCAGCAATGCGCCGCCTGCCAGTAAAAAGCGGCGGCGGGACGGGGATTCGGGTGTGAGGATCAGGTTTTCCGTTTTCATGTGTAGTATCATTCGTTTAGTCGGTTTAAAGGTCGTCTGAAAAACCTATTTTCGTTTTCAGACGACCTTTTGACGTTTGCAAAACGGATATTATAAGAATATCTCCGTGCAGAATCAAAGGCAGCGTGCATCATTTATAGTGGATTGACTTGAAGCAGAATTGCGGCGGTTTAAAGTTGATTTGCGATATTGTCAATCAACGGCGGGACAGAGTAACATTAGACCTTCGTTTATCCATCGGTATTTTTTCATGACCACTACGCCCACCAACGTCCTGGCATCCGTCGATTTAGGTTCCAACAGCTTCCGTCTTCAAGTTTGCGAAAACAACAACGGACAACTAAAAGTCATTGATTCCTTCAAACAAATGGTGCGCTTTGCCGCCGGTTTGGACGAACATAAAAACCTCAGCGAAGAATCCCAAGAACGCGCCTTGGACTGTTTGGCAAAATTCGGCGAACGGCTGCGCGGGTTCAAACCCGAACAAGTGCGCGTCGTGGCGACCAACACCTTCCGCGTAGCAAAAAATATCGCCCAATTCCTGCCCAAAGCCGAAGCCGCACTGGGCTTTCCCATCGAAATCATCGCCGGCCGCGAAGAAGCCCGTCTTATTTACACCGGCGTCGTTCACACCCTGCCGCCCAACGGCGACAAAATGCTCGTCATCGACATCGGCGGCGGCTCAACCGAATTTGTTATCGGTTCCGACCTGCACCCGCTCGCAACCGAGAGTCTGCCCTTAGGCTGCGTCACGTACAGCCTGCGTTTCTTCCAAAACAAAATCACCGCCAAAGATTTCCAAGCTGCCATCTCCGCCGCACGTAACGAAATCCAGCGCATCAGCAAAATGATGAAGCGCACAGGCTGGGATTTTGCCATCGGCACATCCGGCTCCGCCAAATCCATACGCGACCTCATCGCCGCCGAGCTACCCCAAGAAGCCGACATTACTTACAAAGGCATGCGCTACCTCGCCGACCGCATCATTGAAGCCGGTTCCGTCAAAAAAGCCAAATTCGAAAGTCTCAAGCCGGAACGCGTGGAAGTGTTCGCCGGCGGACTGGCCGTCATGATGGCAGCGTTTGAAGAACTCGAACTCACTAAAATGACCGTTACCGAAGCCGCCTTGCGCGACGGTGTGTTCTACGACCTGATCGGACGCGGTTTGAACGAAGACATGCGCGATCAGACGACCGCCGAGTTCCAAAACCGCTACCACGTCAGCCTCAACCAAGCCAAACGCGTCGCCGAAACCGCGCAAGCCTTTATGGACAGCCTGTGCCACGCCAAAAACGTAACCGTCCAAGACCTTGCCCAATGGCAACAATACCTCGGCTGGGCAGGCAGGCTGCACGAAATCGGACTCGACATCGCCCATACCGGCTACCACAAACACTCCGCCTATATCCTCGAAAACGCCGATATGCCCGGCTTCTCCCGTAAAGAGCAAACCATACTCGCGCAACTGGTTATCGGACATCGAGGCGACATGAAAAAAATGGCGGATATTGTCGGCAGTAGCGAAATGCTTTGGTACGCCGTCCTTTCCCTGCGCCTCGCCGCACTTTTCTGCCGCGCCCGCCTGCCTTTGGATCTGCCGCCGCAAACCCAACTGCGCGCCGACGAAACCGGAAAAGGCTTCATCCTGCGCATCAGCCAAAACTGGCTCGAACAACACCCCCTAATCGCTGCCGCGCTCGACTACGAAAGCGCGCAATGGCAAAAAATCGACATGCCTTTCAACGTGCAGCCTCAATAGGGTTGAAAATGGCAAAAAGGTCGTCTGAAAATTAGATTCAGACGACCTTTTGCATATAACCGTTTTTTGCCCGAAGAATAGATGTTTTACCCCAAATATGATTCGCCGATCATTCAATACAGAATATGTTTCTTTAAATAGCCTGATTCAATCATTGGGAAAACATCAATCAGAGGGGAAGGTACTATAATATCTGCGTGATAAATTATTACTTCTTCATTTTTGTTTAATTCATTCTTATATCTTCTGTACAGATTTTTATCATTATCGAAAAACCAAATTAAAGCATATATCTTCCCATGAATATTTTCTGATTCATGATATAACTTTTTAAATTTATCCCTATTTCCTTCTTTATTCAATCTTTCAAAGCTATTGCTTTGCTTGGATTTCGACCCTTCCTCTCCAATTAATTTACTTTCCAATGCTTTGGCATGGACCAATCTTGAAACATCACTATCATTTTTACTTGAACGAAAATTCATATTTCCTCCGGCTATTGCCGTAGTTAAGAAAAATAAACCTAACAGAGCTATGAGCATTTTCTGCCATTTCGTTTTGTCGGTTTTAAAAATGAGGATTCCCATAATAATGCTCCTTTCTGAGAGGTCGTCTGAAAAATCATTTTCAGACGACCTGAACCTTATTGCAGCAAGACAAGATTGTCTAACGTCAGACCCGCATCGCGCAAGCTTTGTACGTATTGCTCAAACACGGTTTGATAATCGTCTGGTATTTGCGGACAGGTATAGGAAAATTCATCTGTTTTACGTTGGCAGTCCCAGTCTTGGCGGAGGTTTTTGATATAAGGGTGGCGTGTATCGTAATGGCAGAAAATATCACGCAGATTGCTCGAAAACAGGCGGCGTATGTTTCCCTGTGGGATGCGGTCGCGACGGCATTCGGCGGTAAGTATGTCTAATATTTGGGCAATCAGATTGGTGTCGCCTTGAATGTGTCGAACGAGATAACTCAAGTCATACAAATCCTTAAAGCGTGGACGGACAAGGGTTTGATGCAGCTTCCATGCGATTTGAGGGGCGAGCGGTACGGAATAGGGCAGCGTAAATTGGTCCATCGCCGTATTGAATACGGTGTAGTAATCGGGTTCGATAGGCAAATCCAGATTGAACGATACATCAACGCTTAATTCTACAAGCTGACCGTTGATGGTGCAGGTCAAATCGGTATTGGTGGTGGGAAAATCGTCCGACATGGCGTAATCCACGTTACGCCAAAAGGGATTTTGGGAGAATGGTGTGAACGTCACGCCATCATAGGCATAAGCGGTGGTTACGGCCTGCGCCCATTTGTTCAGACTGTTTTCGGCAGAACGGTAGTCTTCTTTATACGGCAACATCACATAATCCAAATCGGCAGGCAGGCGCATTTGCAGATTGGGAAAATATTGGCGCGTGATGTGGCTGCCTTTAAGCATGAAGGGAAAATCCAAGCTGGCGGCGCGGCGGATAAATGCTTCTTGGGCGATAAGCTCCAGCAGCCGGGTTTCGGAAAGGTCGGGATACTGAAGGGCGTAGAGTTCAATGGGATTCATGATGCGTTTTGAGCAAGGTTATATAGTGGATTAACTTTAAATCAGTACGGCGTTGCCTCGCCTTGCCGTACTATC
>JUNU01000159.1 GCA_001067655.1 Neisseria lactamica | reverse complement strand
CTGTCTGCGGCTTCGTCGCCTTGTCCTGATTTAAATTTAATCCACTATATTTTATGGCTAGGGATAAACGAAGGTCGTCTGAATTTTCAGACGACCTTCATCTGTTTTAATCGGCAAATACGTTGTCTTTCCTAATAACCATTCTTTGCCGAATCGGAAACTCGTTTTAAAAAACCTGATAGCTTTAGCGGCGACGGCCAAAACCGCGACTCATTGGACGGCGATGGTTGGACGGCTGCTGGGTTGTTTGGCGGTAACGTTGCTGTTGTGCCGCCTGTTGTTGTGCAGGCAGGCTGCGGGTATTGAGTTGCTGGCTGGTGCGGCTGTTAGGACGGGCCGTTTGATAATAATTGGCGCGTGCGCGTTGGGCAATCGGGCTGTTTTGATTACGCGCTTGTGTGAATTTGTTTGCCAGCGCGTTACCGATGAATGCGCCTGCCGCCGTGCCGACCAAGCTTTGCAGCAGCCAGCTGCCAGTGGATTGGTCGTAAATATATTGTTGCCCGTCTGTTCCGGTCACAGGCTGTCCATTGTTGCCGTTGGCTTGTACTTCGGCAGGAATGGTATCTTTCACACCTTCCGGCGTGAGTTGGTAAATCGTATTGTCTTGTTGTTGGGCAAGTTGCTGCTGAAGCGCTTCGATTTGTTTCTGTTGCTGCTCAAGCTGGGCTTGGGTATTGTCTTTGCAGGCGGCAAGAGCAAGTGAGGAAAGTGCGGCTAAGGCAATGAGTTTTTTCATTTTTTTATCCTTTTTTGAAGTGGTATTGTCCAAGCCGAGCGTTATCGGCAAACTGCGCATCAATATACTGCGCCTTGCCGTGGTATATGGTGCAAATTTGATTTTTATCAAGCGCGTAAATGTTTTTTACAAAGGCAGGCGGGGAAGTTTGGCTGCGAAAGCAAGGCTGTTGGCAATCAGGCTGCCATGATTTTCCATTTCATGTTCGGTTTCTACAATCAGCAAGTTATCAGGGCGACGGGCATGCAGGCTCATATGCATTTGAGCGGGGGTAAATGGAAGATGATGGCGTTTGGCAAAAGCTTGGGCACGTTGGTTGGCGGTTTTCAACATCGGCAACAACGTGATATCCAGATGAAAACGTTGTACACCCAATACTAAGATACGCGCGGCAAAAAAGTCGGCTTCCTCCGTAAAGACAGCAGGGCTGCCTGCTTCAAAATCGTGTCTTTCCACTGCAATCAAAGTGGCAACCATACGGATTTGCGGAATCAATGCCTCGCTGATCAGCGTATCTGCGCTGCCCGGCAAAGTTTGGGTATTTGATGTGTGGTGATGGCTGTTGCCGTCAACAATCATTTGGCAGCGGTGTAATGGAAGCATTTTTGTTTGGGCGTTTATGGACGGGGTCATGGCTGTAATCCTGATTAAGTTGCGGGTTATTTCACATTTCAATTGATGCGGCCATGTGCAGGTAACAAAAAAGCCGCTCAAATGAGGCGGCTCTGATTTGCGTATCCCTATCTCTAATCTGTTTCAGACAAGCGCAAAAAAGTACCGCACGTTTGTGTGGTACCAATAGAAGAAAGCAGATGAACGAGGCGCTGTTTGCATGACAGAATACATTAAATAATGGAATAGATAATGTCCGCAGTTTAAAACAAAAATTCTAAATATTTCAAGAGCAGCAAGGAAAATAATACAAAAATATTTATAACTTATTAATATTAATTGATTTTATTTTGTTTTAAAACCATATACACTCCATATTCAGCCATTAACAAGGCAGGAAAACCGGTCCTTTTACTCAAAAAACTTAAAAGAAAAACGGCATATCCGAAAAGATATGCCGTTTATGGGTGCAGGGACTGCTATATTTGGCAGTGGTTTGTGTTTTAGTCCTCTTGCGCCGCTGTTTGCAGGTAGTTCGGCAAACCGATTTTGCCGATCAGCTCCTGCTGGGTTTCGAGCCAGTCGATGTGTTCTTCGTTGATGTCTTTTTGTTTTTCCAACAAATCACGGCTGACATAGTCTTGCTGTTGTTCCGCGATGGCGATGGCAGCGACGAGGGCATCGTGTTTTTCCTGTTCTTTTGTCAAATCGCAGGTCAGGATTTCCTCGGTTGATTCGCCGATAAGCAGTTTGCCCAATTCTTGCAGATTAGGCAGACCTTCCAAGAACAAAATACGCTCGATTAAATCGTCTGCGGATTTCATTTCGCGGATGGATTGTTTGAAGAAATGTTCGCCCAATTCCTCAAAGCCCCAGTTTTTCAAAATGCGGGCATGCAGGAAATATTGGTTGATGGTAACCAAAAGCAAGCCCAAGTTTTTGTTCAATTCGCGGATAACTAAGCGATCGCCTTTCATTTTCAGCTCCTTATATACGCTTAATTACATTTGGCTTTGGTAGTAGTTGCCTTCGCCGACGAGTTCGATCAGGCGCAGTTGTTGTTCCAGCCAGTGCGCGTGATCTTCTTCAGTGTCTTTCAACTGGGCAATCATCAAATCACGGGTAACGTAGTCTTGTGCTTCTTCGCACAGTTTGATGCCTTTTTTCAACGCATCGCGTACTTCGTATTCGGTGTTCAAGTCCGCTTTCAGGCAGGAAACCACGTCGGTCCCGATGTTCAGTTCGGCACGGGTCATTTTAGGGGTACCGCCCAGCATCAGGATACGGCGGATGAAGTCTTCGGCGTGAGTGGTTTCTTCTTCCATCTCATGGTTCAGACGCTCGAACAGTTTGGTGTAGCCCCATTCGGAGTACAGGCGTGAGTGGATGAAGTATTGATCGCGTGCAGCCAGCTCGCCGGACAACAGTTCGTTCATATAATCGATAACAGATTGATTGCCTTGCATAATTTTTTCTCTTTCTTTGGAGTTATTAAAGTCTCTAAAAGACGGGTTGCGTGTCGTTTCTTGATGACTGAATTGTATGAAAAAGTCTGATACTTGACAAATTTTCTATTTAAAATACAAACAATTATCAAAAGAAACAGAAGCCTTAAAAGGTCGTCCGAAAATTCAATATTTTGTTTTATATAGATATTTGTTGCCATTGGTATTAAGAATCCATTTCAACATTCAAAAACATTTACTCTCTTTAACCATAAATAAAAGCAAATAAATTACAAAATTCAATCAAATTTTATTATTAATTATTCTCAAATGCTTTTATCGTCAAACTGTGTCGCAGTTCGCATAGTGAATGACGGTTGAAACGGAACAAACGCCGTACCGATTCAAATTTAATCTACTCCCCCACCGTCCGATAAGATGAACCGTGATATAATTGCGAGTTACTTTTTGATAAAAATCATTTGAAATACATATCACCATGAAACAAATTCGCAACATCGCCATCATCGCCCACGTCGACCACGGCAAAACCACATTAGTTGACCAACTGCTGCGCCAATCCGGTACATTCCGCGCCAACCAGCAGGTTGACGAGCGCGTGATGGACAGCAACGACATTGAAAAAGAACGCGGTATTACCATTCTCGCCAAAAACACCGCCATCGATTACGAAGGCTACCACATCAACATCGTCGACACTCCGGGACACGCCGACTTCGGCGGCGAAGTAGAACGCGTTTTGGGTATGGTGGACTGCGTCGTATTGTTGGTGGATGCGCAGGAAGGTCCGATGCCGCAAACCCGTTTCGTGACCAAAAAAGCTTTGGCTTTGGGTCTGAAACCAATCGTCGTCATCAATAAAATCGACAAACCGTCCGCCCGCCCGAGCTGGGTCATCGACCAAACTTTCGAACTCTTCGACAACTTGGGCGCAACCGACGAGCAGTTGGACTTCCCGATTGTTTACGCTTCCGGTTTGTCCGGTTTCGCCAAACTGGAAGAAACCGACGAGAGCAACGACATGCGTCCGCTGTTCGACACCATCTTGAAACACACGCCCGCACCGAGCGGCAGCGCGGACGAAACACTGCAACTGCAAATTTCCCAACTCGACTACGACAACTACACTGGCCGCCTCGGCATCGGCCGTATCTTGAACGGACGTATCAAGCCCGGTCAGGTCGTTGCCGTCATGAACCACGACCAGCAAATCGCCCAAGGCCGCATCAACCAGCTCTTGGGTTTCAAAGGCTTGGAACGCGTACCGCTTGAAGAAGCCGAAGCCGGCGACATCGTGATTATTTCCGGTATCGAAGACATCGGTATCGGTGTAACCATTACCGACAAAGACAATCCAAAAGGTTTGCCGATGTTGAGCGTGGACGAACCGACGCTGACGATGGACTTTATGGTAAACACCAGCCCGCTCGCAGGTACCGAAGGCAAATTCGTGACCAGCCGCCAAATCCGCGACCGCCTGCAAAAAGAATTGCTGACCAACGTCGCCCTGCGCGTGGAAGATACCGCCGATGCCGACGTATTCCGCGTATCCGGACGCGGCGAACTGCACCTGACCATTTTGCTGGAAAACATGCGCCGCGAAGGCTTTGAACTGGCAGTCGGCAAGCCGCGCGTCGTGTACCGCGACATCGACGGTCAAAAATGCGAACCTTATGAAAACCTGACCGTGGACGTGCCCGACGACAACCAAGGCGCGGTAATGGAAGAACTCGGCCGCCGCCGCGGCGAACTGACCAATATGGAAAGCGACGGCAACGGCCGTACCCGCCTCGAATACCATATTCCCGCGCGCGGCTTAATCGGTTTCCAAGGCGAATTCATGACCCTGACGCGCGGTGTCGGTCTGATGAGCCACGTATTCGACGACTACGCGCCCGTGAAACCCGATATGCCCGGCCGCCACAACGGCGTACTGATTTCCCAAGAGCAAGGCGAAGCCGTTGCTTATGCCTTGTGGAATCTGGAAGACCGAGGCCGTATGTTCGTGTCGCCCAACGATAAAATCTACGAAGGCATGATTATCGGCATCCACAGCCGCGACAACGATTTGGTGGTCAACCCGCTCAAAGGTAAAAAACTCACCAACATCCGCGCCAGCGGCACCGACGAAGCCGTGCGCCTGACTACCCCGATCAAGCTGACGCTGGAAGGCGCGGTCGAGTTTATCGACGATGACGAACTCGTTGAAATCACGCCGCAGTCCATCCGTCTGCGCAAGCGTTATCTGAGCGAACTGGAACGCCGCCGCCACTTTAAAAAGCTGGATTGATTCCACTAGGCTGTTAATGAAATGAAAAAAGGTCGTCTGAAATTTTCAGACGACCTTTTTATTGTTCGCTATTCGTTCCCATACAAAATTGCCGTTTATAGTGGATTAACTTTAAACCAGGACGGCGCTGCCTCGCCTTAGCTCAAAGAGAACGATTCTCTAAGGTGCTGAAGCACCAAGTG
>JUNU01000158.1 GCA_001067655.1 Neisseria lactamica | reverse complement strand
CGGCCTGTCACGCCGGGGGTCGCGGGTTCGAGCCCCGTCCGCCGCGCCAAATTTTAAAAATACCGGCTTTGCCGGTATTTTTTTGCGCGTAAGAAACGAACGTAGAAAAAGAGCGGTATTTAGTTTTTCAGACGACGTGCATTAGGAAGGTCGTCTGAAAAGCTTCAATCAGCGTTCTCATCGCGTTTACCATACTTTCTCAGGAAAATCACTGTCCAAATCAAGCTGATTAAAATACTGCCAAAAAAAGCAATCTCAAAGAAAACAACCAAATCCCCGAGGCAGCCGACTCCGCAATTTCCGCTATTACTGCTCAGAAAAGCATTAATATAAGCGACAACATAAAGAATTGCCACAAACTCAGGAATAGCCATCAACCAAATACCTAAAACATTCAACCATTTCATCAGCGTCTTACAACCTCTTTTTTAGCATTTAGGCAGTATATATGACGGTATGACAGAAGACAATGCACCAGCGATGGCCACATACAGGCTGAACAGCCCGAATGCCGAAAAAGAAAAGTCCTGCGAAATCATCTGAACGAGGATAAAAGAGGAAAAAATCCAATAATAAAATGCCGTCAAACCCGCTGCCTTTATCTTATCTTTCCTATTGCATTTCAAATTCAACTTCTCGGCAGTATAACCGACAAAATAGCCGGGAATACAAGAGGTCAGCAAGATCAGCCCCACAACCAATAAAGAAAGTGGAAAAGTAAATATTAAAAATAAAAATACCCCTCCCAGTAAGTTGGAAATATCTGTTCTCGGAATAGGGGAAAGAAACAAAATCAGCCAAAAAGCAACGATAAACAGTGGCAACTCCCATATCAAATTGGTGCGCGTATAAGCCCGATAAGGGTTGAAATCTTCTTCTGGTGAATGTTCCATAATCTTTCTTTGTAAACTGCGCAAATGGCATTTACTCTAAACAATTATCCCCCGCGCTACAAGATTCATATCC
>JUNU01000157.1 GCA_001067655.1 Neisseria lactamica | reverse complement strand
CTGTCTGCGGCTTCGTCGCCTTGTCCTGATTTAAATTTAATCCACTATATTTTAATGCTTTAATGGTTTGAAAAAAGGAGGGCTGGAACGCCCACCTTGCAATTTATCTGCCTCAAGCGTAATGGATACCCAATACTTTGGCGTTGTGGCTGATGATTTCTTCGGCAAGCTGCGGGTTGTCGTTGAGCTTGATGCCGAAGCCAGGAACAAGTTCTTTCAGACGACCTTCCCATGAGGAAATGCGGCTTGGGAAGCATTGGTGGATGAGCTTGATCATCAAGGGTACGGCGGTTGATGCGCCGGGGGATGCGCCCAAGAGTGCGGCGAGCGAGCCGTCGGCGTGGGCGACGATTTCGGTGCCGAATTGGAGGACGCCGCCTTTTTCGGAGTCTTTTTTGATGATTTGAACGCGTTGTCCTGCGGTGATGAGTTCCCAGTCGTCAGGGTTTGCTTCGGGGTAGTATTCCAGCAGGGAGGCGAAGCGTTCTTCTTTGGTTTTGCGCAATTCTCCCAGCAGGTATTTGGTCAGGGGCATATTCGCCCAACCGGCGCGCAGCATGGGGTAGAGGTTGTCCAAGTGGATGGACATGGGCAAATCCATGAGCGAGCCCTGTTTGAGGAAGTTGGAGCGGAAGCCTGCGTAAGGGCCGAACATGAGGTGGCGTTTGCCGTCGACGTTGCGGGTATCGAGGTGCGGGACGGACATGGGCGGCGCGCCGACGGAGGCTTGTCCGTACACTTTGGCGTTGTGTTGCGCGGCGGTTTCGGGGTTGCTGTTGCGGAAGAACAGGCCGGAAACGGGGAAGCCGCCGTAGCCTTTGCCTTCCGGGATGCCGGATTTTTGCAGCAGGGTCAGTGCGCCGCCGCCTGCGCCGAGGAAGAGGAAGCGGGTGCGGAGGGTGAGCTGTCCGTCGGGGTTGCGGGTATCGCTGGTTTTGAGTACCCATGCGCCGTCGGATTCGCGTTTGATGTCGTCGACGTGGCGGTTGAACTCGGTTTTGACGCCTTTTTCGCGCAGGTATTGCACCATTTGGCGGGTCAGGCTGCCGAAATCGACGTCTGTGCCTTCGGCGGAGTAGTTGGCGGCGACGGGTTGGCCTTCTTTACGGCCGTTGATGACCAGCGGCGCCCATTCGGCGATTTTGGCGCGGTCGGTGGAGAATTCCATCCGTTCAAAGAGTTTTTGGGATTTGAAGGCGTCGAAACGTTTTTGCAGGTAGTCGCAATGGTCGGTGTTCATGACCAGCGACATATGCGGGACGGTATGGATGAAGGAGTTGTCGGTGATTTTGCCTTCTTCGACAAGCGATGACCAGAACTGGCGGCTGATGTGGAATTGTTCGGCAATATTGAGGGCGCGGGTCGGGTCGATGGTGCCGTCTGCGCCGAGCGGGGCGTAATTGAGTTCGCATAACGCGGAATGCCCTGTGCCGGCGTTGTTCCAAGCGTTTGACGATTCCAACGCTACGTCTTCCAAGCGTTCGATAAGGGTGATTTCCCAAGACGGTTCGAGTTCTTTGAGCAAAACGCCCAAAGTCGCGCTCATAATGCCTCCACCCACCAAGACAACATCTGTTGCTTCAGCCATGGTTGTACTCCTAGAAACAGGCATATCCTGCCTTTATGATTATCCGTTGTATTACGAACGCCTGTTTCGGCGGTAAAACCTGCTGGCGCGGTGTTTTTGGCGTGGAAGATTGCGCGCGGGTTTTACGTTTTGAACCGATGTTAAACCGTTCATAATATGTTATTGAGAATTTAGTGGATTTTTCTGAGAATTGCAAAGATTTTCTGTTTGGATTTACATAAACGCAGTTTGAAAAGGTCGTCTGAAACATTCAGACGACCTTTATTTATCAGGTGTTTGGCGGGGTTGAACCTGATTTCATTCACTTCTTAAAGACTTCAGATTGTCAGCAAGATGGACGTGTTTTGATGAAAAAATGAAGAAGAAAACGTTTTTTCAGGACGCGTCATAAGCTGCCGCTTTTTCGAGCAATTTTACCCTTGCCTGCGGCCATTCTTCGCGTAGCAGGCTGTATTCCACCGTATCGCGCACGCTGCCGTCTTTCCGCAGTTTGTGGCAGCGCAAGATGCCGTCTTGGTGTGCACCCAGGCGTTCGATGGCGCGTTGGGAAGCGGTGTTGAGGTTGTCGGTCTGCCAACAGACGCAGCGGCAGTTTAAAGTGTCGAAAACGTAGTCGAGCAACATGATTTTGCAGGCGGTATTGATGCGCGTGCGCCGTGCCGACAGGGCGTACCATGTGAAACCGATGTAGAGGCGGGGGATGGCGGGGTCGATGTGGTAAAGCGAAGTCGAGCCGACGATTTTGCCCGTGTCTTCGTCGATGACGGCAAAGGCGAGGCGGGTTTGCGTGGCGGTGCGGATATAGTCCGCCACTTGGTCGGGTTCGGGCGCGGTGGTTACGTTCAGCTTCCAAACTTTGCCGTCGCAAACTGCTTCGCGCAAACCGGCTTCGTGTGCCGCCGTCAAAGGCTCGAGACGGACGCGGTCGAAGGACAAAACGGGAACAGATGAAAAATCAGCCATGGGGTTTCCTTTGTATTTGAAGATTTGAGTTTTCAGACGACCTTTGTATAGTGTCTTAACGGGCGACATCTTTGAGGTCGTCTGAAAGCTATTGATTAATGATGTTTGAACACCAGCACGCCCGACTCCGATACAAACCCGTCCAGCGGCAGGTCGTGCGGTTCGCGCGGCAGCGTGTCAACCAGTTGACAAGCGAAGCCTACGCCTATGGTTTTTGCCTGTAAACGGTATTTCATCGCTGCGAGCGTCGCATCGTAATAGCCGCCAGCCTGCCCCAAGCGGTAGCCTTCGCGGTCCATGCCGATAATCGGGACAAACAATATCGATAAACCGTGTACGCGGATTTTGCGTCCCGTAAACTGCGGCACATGCAGCTTCGCCCTGCCTCGTTTGCGTTCTTGTTTCACTCCGTCGGCAGGATAGGGCGTGAACCACATCCGCCGCGAACGCGGTTCGATATAAGGCAGATAGAGTTTGGCGCCGCGTTTTTGCGCCGCTCGGACAAAGCCGTCCAGCCGCAGCTCGCTGCCCATCGGCCAATACACGCCGATCTTCTGCCCCTTCTTGATATAACGTTTGAGCAGGCGGTTAACCGTTTGCCCCGCCGCCAGCCGCCCTTGATGCCCCATCTGCGCGCGGGCGCGGCGCAATTCTCGGCGCAGGGCGTGTTTTTCCTCATTCCTCATTTCAGACGACCTTTTGAGTGTTGTTGTAGAATACGGCGATTATAAACACTCTGTTCACCTCAAAACAGGATTCCGCCATGTGGCATATCGTCCTTATCGGCTACCTCTTCGTCGCCGTCATGTATTCCGCCGCGCAACCGAGCATTGCGCGTGCGCTGATTTATTTGGTTTTTTGGGCAGTATTGCCCGTCGCGTTTACCGTTTTCGTCGTCACTATCCGCCGCCGCAACCGCCTGATGAAGCAGCAGGAAAAGGAAGCATTCGAACAAAGCCGCCGCGCAGCCGGACAAGAAGGCGGCAAACACGACGGCAGTGCATAAAATCCCTTTTCAGACGACCCCTTATCCGCTATAATCCGTCAGTTTTCCATTTCGGAAACACACTATTTTTTAAAACTTATGCCCACTTTCGCCGAAGGGTGCTTGACAATAGGCGCAGCCTATCAAGTTCTATGCGATTGAATGTGTGCTCTTAACCCTTTCAAGGAAATAAAATGTCTCAAATTACTATGCGTCAGATGATTGAAGCCGGCGTTCACTTCGGCCACCAAACCCGTTTCTGGAACCCGAAAATGGCACAATACATTTTCGGTGCGCGCAACAAAATCCACATCGTAAACCTGGAAAAAACCCTGCCGATGTTCCAAGAAGCGCAAGAAGCCGTACGCCGTCTGGTTGCCAATAAAGGCACCGTGCTGTTTGTCGGCACCAAACGTCAAGCGCGTGAAATCATCCGCGAAGAAGCTACCCGCGCCGGTATGCCTTTCGTCGATTACCGTTGGTTGGGCGGCATGCTGACCAACTACAAAACCGTTAAGCAATCCATCAAACGCCTGGAAGAAAAAACCGCTGCTTTGGAAAACGCTGCCGAAGGCGGTTTCAACAAAAAAGAAATTCTGGAAATGCAACGCGACGTTGAAAAACTGGAACGTTCTTTGGGCGGTATCAAAAACATGAAAGGCCTGCCTGACGCGATTTTCGTTATCGACACCGGCTACCAAAAAGGTACTCTGGTCGAGGCTGAAAAACTGGGCATCCCTGTTATCGCCGTAGTCGATACCAACAATAGCCCTGACGGCGTGAAATACGTTATCCCCGGTAACGATGACTCCGCCAAAGCCATCCGCCTGTACTGCCGCGGCATCGCCGACGCAGTTTTGGAAGGCAAAAACCAAGCGCTGCAAGAAACCGTAGCCGCTGCCCAAGAAGCTGCCGCCGAGTAATCCGGCAAACCGAAGAGGGGCGTTATGCCCCTTTTCTCAAATCCCGTTCTGAAAAGCCTTTTCAGACGACCCCATTCCCAAACACGGATACCCCGTGTTTCCCCAAAATCTAGGAGATTCAAAATGGCAGAAATTACTGCAAAAATGGTTGCCGACCTGCGCGCCGCTACCGGCCTGGGCATGATGGAATGCAAAAAAGCCTTGGTTGAAGCCGAAGGCAACTTCGAAAAAGCCGAAGAAATCCTGCGCATCAAATCCGGCGCGAAAGCCGGCAAACTGGCCGGCCGTACCGCTGCCGAAGGCGTATTGGCTTACGCCATCAACGGCAATGTCGGCGCATTGGTTGAAGTAAACTGCGAAACCGACTTCGTTGCCAAAGACGCAGGCTTCGTAGAATTCGCCAACTTCGTTGCGAAAACCGCTGCCGAGAAAAAACCGGCTACCGTTGAAGAACTGAGCGAACTGGTTGAAGCAGAACGCAAAGCCATCATCGCCAAATTGGGCGAGAACATGTCTGTCCGCCGCTTCCAAGTGATCGACACCGCCAACCAACTGGTTGCCTACATCCACGGTGCATTGGCTACCGAAGGCGTATTGGTTGAGTTCAAAGGTTCTGAAGACGTAGCGCGTAAAATCGGTATGCACATCGTTGCCGCTAAGCCGCAATGCGTAACCGAAGCCGAAGTAGATGCCGAAACCATCGAAAAAGAACGCCACATCTACACCGAGCAAGCCATCGCTTCCGGCAAACCTGCCGACATCGCCGCTAAAATGGTTGAAGGCCGTATCCGCAAATTCTTGGCTGAAATCACTCTGAACGGTCAAGCATTCGTGATGAACCCTGACCAAACCGTTGCCCAATTCGCTAAAGAAAACGGTACCGAAGTTATCAGCTTCGTACGTTACAAAGTAGGCGACGGTATCGAAAAAGCCGTTGTCGACTACGCAGCCGAAGTTGCCGCTGCTGCTAAAGTGTAAGGCAGAGATGAAAAAGAAAGCACCTGGATTCCAAACGAATCAGGGTGCTTTTTTTTGAGAGCTACACTGTTTAGAATACTGTTGGAAATAGAATATTTCATCATAATCAACACATAATAATTTATCCAAACCCATACACCCACGGAAAACGCGTTACCCTGTCAGCCAAACATCCGGAAAGGTCGTCTGAAAAATCAGACGCCCTTTCCCCGAATTGAAGCAGCGCCACAGGATGAACTGAACATTTGGAATGAATGGTCGGTTCGTTCTGAATAATCAGCGCTATCCACCCAAAGAAAGCAAGGTATCCCATGACACAGCAAATCAAATACAAACGCGTATTACTGAAACTCTCTGGCGAATCCCTGATGGGTTCCGATCCTTTCGGCATCAACCACGACACCATCGTCCAAACCGTCGGTGAAATCGCCGAAGTCGTCAAAATGGGCGTACAAGTCGGCATCGTTGTCGGCGGCGGCAACATCTTCCGCGGCGTATCCGCCCAAGCAGGCAGCATGGACCGCGCCACCGCCGACTACATGGGCATGATGGCGACCGTGATGAACGCGTTGGCACTCAAAGACGCATTTGAAACCCTCGGCATCAAAGCGCGCGTACAATCTGCGCTTTCCATGCAGCAAATCGCCGAAACCTACGCCCGCCCCAAAGCCATCCAATACCTTGAAGAAGGCAAAGTCGTCATCTTCGCCGCCGGTACCGGCAACCCGTTCTTCACCACCGACACCGCCGCCGCCCTGCGCGGAGCAGAAATGAACTGCGACGTCATGCTCAAAGCCACCAACGTGGACGGCGTTTATACCGCAGACCCGAAAAAAGACCCGTCCGCGACGCGCTACGAAACCATCACCTTTGACGAAGCTTTGAACAAAAACCTCAAAGTCATGGACGCGACCGCCTTCGCCCTCTGCCGCGAACGCAAACTCAACATCGTCGTCTTCGGCATCGCCAAACAAGGCTCGCTCAAACGCGTCATTACCGGCGAAGACGAAGGCACGCTGGTTCACTGCTGATTCCCATCGGGTAATGTATTGAAGTGATTTGATAAGGTAAAAGGTCGTCTGAAAACCTGAAACTGGGTTTTCAGACGACCTTTTGGATGGTTGGGCAACATAAGAATCAGGCAGTGAAGCAAAGTTTTTGCATCTACTCTACATTTGCCCGTCTGGAGACTGAGTTGCCTAGATTTGCATATTCTGTCGTACAATACGCGCTTTCAGACGACGTTTGGGCTTTTGAAGGAATAAAACGGATGAATTTGTTAGGGGCTTTGGCCAAGGTCGGCAGCTTGACGATGGTGTCGCGCATACTTGGATTTGTGCGCGATACGGTAATTGCCCGAGCGTTTGGTGCAGGTATGGCGACCGACGCCTTTTTTGTGGCGTTCAAACTGCCGAACCTGCTGCGCCGCGTATTTGCGGAAGGGGCGTTTGCACAGGCTTTCGTGCCGATTTTGGCGGAATATAAGGAAACGCGTTCGAAAGAGGCGACGGAGGCGTTTATCCGCCATGTGGCGGGGATGCTGTCGTTTGTCCTGGTGATCGTTACCGCGCTGGGCATTCTTGCCGCGCCTTGGGTAATTTGGATTTCCGCGCCCGGTTTTGCCAAGGAGGCGGACAAGTTTCAGCTTTCCATTGATTTGCTGAAGATTACGTTCCCATATATTTTATTGATTTCGTTGTCTTCCTTTGTTGGTTCGATACTGAATTCTTATCATAAGTTCAGCATTCCTGCGTTTACGCCGACGTTTTTGAATATTTCTTTTATCGTATTCGCACTGTTTTTCGTCCCGTATTTTGATCCGCCTGTTACTGCGCTGGCTTGGGCGGTCTTTGTCGGTGGTATTTTGCAGCTTGGCTTTCAGCTCCCTTGGTTGGCGAAACTGGGCTTTTTGAAACTGCCCAAACTGAATTTTAAAGATGCGGCGGTCAACCGTGTGATGAAACAGATGGCGCCTGCGATTTTGGGTGTGAGCGTGGCGCAGATTTCTTTGGTTATCAACACGATTTTCGCTTCTTACCTGCAATCGGGCAGTGTTTCGTGGATGTATTACGCCGACCGACTGATGGAGCTGCCCAGCGGTGTTTTGGGTGCTGCGCTCGGTACGATTTTGCTGCCGACTTTGTCCAAACATGCCGCCAATCAGAATACCGAGCAGTTTTCCGGACTGCTCGACTGGGGTTTGCGCCTGTGTATGCTGCTGACCCTGCCGGCGGCGGTCGGTCTGGCGGTGTTGTCATTCCCGTTGGTGGCGACGCTGTTTATGTACCGAGAATTTACGCTGTTTGACGCGCAGATGACGCAACATGCGCTGATTGCCTATTCTTTTGGTTTAATCGGCTTAATCATGATTAAAGTGTTGGCACCCGGTTTCTATGCGCGGCAAAACATCAAAACGCCTGTTAAAATTGCCATCTTTACGCTTATCTGCACGCAGTTGATGAACCTTGCCTTTATCGGCCCTCTGAAACATGTCGGGCTTTCGCTTGCCATCGGTTTGGGCGCGTGTATCAATGCGGGATTGTTGTTCTTCCTTTTGCGTAAACACGGTATTTACCGACCCGGTAAAGGGTGGGGGAGTTTTCTGGGTAAAATGCTGCTGTCGCTTGTCGTGATGGGTGGCGGATTGTGGATGGCGCAGGCTTATCTGCCGTTTGAGTGGGTGCATGTCGGCGGTTTGCGTAAAGCCGGTCAGTTGTGCATCCTGATTGCGATAGGCGGCGGTTTGTATTTCGTTTCGCTGGCTGCGCAGGGTTTCCGACCGAGAGATTTCAAACGGGTGGAAGCGCGCTAGAGGCTGTTAAGATGTAAAAAGAGGTCGTCTGAAAACCATATTTAGTTTGAACTGGCCCCCAAATCTTGGACACTCATAAAAGCCTTTTATTCAGGCACTCTGTGTAAGCTGGGTTCTGTATGCGACAGGACTCAGCTTTTTCAATTTCAAACTGCAACG
>JUNU01000156.1 GCA_001067655.1 Neisseria lactamica | reverse complement strand
TCTTACCGGCGACGACGGTGGTGGTTTTTTCGGTGGCGGCGAGTTGTTCGTTCAGCTGGGCGACGTTGACGGCGTCGGTGGCTTTTACGCCTTTGGCGACGTTGCTGATGGCTTTGTTGCCTGCGTTGATGCCGTCGGCAGTAATGTTCACATCGCCTGCTTTCAGACCGTCTTTGCTCAGCGCTACTTTGTCGCCGACGGTTACGCCGCTGTTGTTCACAACAGTCTCGCCCGCAGTCAGGCTGTCAGCCTTCAGGTCTTTGGCGGTAGAAACTTTGTAAACGTTAGAACCGCCTGTTTTGTCGGTTTCAACGACGATGTTGTTGTTGCCGCTTTCCACACGACCTGAATTGGCTTTCAACTGGGCAACGTTGACGGCATCGGTATCTGCCTCGCCTGCGGCGACGTTGGAGATTTTATTGCCGCCGTTGTCCAAACCGTCTTTAGTCAGGCTGACAGCTTGTTTGCCGCTGTTTGGTGCCGGTGTCAGGGTGATGCCGGTTGCCGTGGTATCGGCTTTGTTGCCGTCTTTGTCGGAAATGCTGCTGCCGTCGGCTTTGAACGCGCTGTGGCCGCCGTCGGTATTGCTCAATTCGATGCCTTTTGTGTTCAGCAAGTTAGTATTGCCGCTCGCTTCGGTCAGCTCGATATTGCCCGCGACGGATTTGGTGGTATTGCCTGCCTTGTCGGTCAAAGTATTGCCTTCGGCTGTCGAAGCGTTGACTTCACCGTCTTTTCCAACCAAGGTAACGTTGCCGCCATTGATGGTCGTGGAGCTGCCGTCGGTATCGAACCGTGCGCTGTTCAAACCTTGCAAATCTTTGGCAAGTTTGACGTTGAGCGTACCGTTAAGGTCGTCTGAAACCACGCCGATGTTGTTGTCGGACAGTTTCGCCGCATCCGCACCGCCTTTAACCAAGACTGTGTTACCAAGTTTGCGCTCGAAATTCTTGTCTGCGTTGTCGCCGCCGAAAGTCAAACCTTTTTGCAGTTCAGTACCGATGTTGTCCAACGCACCTTGTACGGTGTTGACAGGGGCAGCCTGCGTACCGTCGGTTTTGGTTACGACCAGATTCGGTACTTCAACCGCGCCAGTAGTCGGATTCACGGTTGCGCCCAATGCGGTTGCCAACGGAGTGAGCTGGCTGACATTGACGGCGTCGGTATTGCTCACACCGGCAGCGATGTCGGTTGCTTTCTTACCGCCGTTAGACAGACCTTCGGTCGTCAGTTTGACAGGGTTTGCCGCTGTACCGACGGTCACGCCGTCTGCAGCAACGGTGGTTTTGCCGCCTGCCGCATCGACGAATTCAGACGAGGTCAGACCTTTCAATTCTTTCGCCAGTTTGACGTTGAGCGTGCCGGTAGTGTCGTCTGAAACCACGCCGATGTTATTAGCAGACAGTTTAGCTTCATCTGCCTCGCCGCCTTTAACGGTAACAGTGCTGCCCAAACGTCGAGTTGAGGGCTTACCGGCATCCGCGGCAAACGTCAGCGGAGTACGTACTGCATCGCTTAACGCACCTAATGCTTCTCCGACAGTATGGTAAGTCGCTACGCTGCTACTATCCGGATTACCGGAAATGACTGTGTAATCCGGTGCAGTAATAGTGCCATCAGCAGGATTAACCTTTGTGCCAAGTGCTTTGGCAACTTTATCCAGTTGCGATACGTTTACCGCATCGTTTTGCTTCTGACCATCTTTAACGTTACCGATAATAGTCGGAGTCGAAGTTTGAGGATCAGTCGGATTCAATGCGGCAATGGTTACGTCATTGCCTGTATAGACAGATTCATTCTCTACATCGACAAACTTAACGGTGCGTGTTTGCGTCAGCGGATCAATGGCTACTTCGCGTCTCAACATTTTGCCGTTGGAACCAACATAAGAGAACGGTGTTGAATTACTAACCGTAGTCAATGTAGTTACATGGACGTTTTTAATCGCATCTGATAACTGCTCAAAATTCACTGCATCAGACGGATCACTACCTTTGGCAACATTGATAATCTTGTTGTTTGCCATATCCAGGCCGCCATTTGCAGTAATCTTGCCGGCAAAAGTCGGATTATCAACAGTATTGATGCTGACTGCACCTTTATTTTGGCTCAAACGGATATTTTGACCTGCTTCCAGCGTAATGGTCGCTCCATTGGTAATTTCTTCCAAAGAATAGTTTTCAGCAACACCATTGGTATTGTTGGTTTTAGCTGTATTCAGCTTGAACGATTTATAGGAAGCGTTGTGGATAGAAGCAATGGCATCATGAATAGTGCTCTCACCCGTACCACCGATGTTAGTCATCTTAACAGTGCCGTCATTCGCAATAGTTGCGTTTCCACCCAATACGCCGACTGCGCTCTTACCGATTTTGTTCATGACGTTTTGAGTTGCATAAAGCTGGCTGCCGTTTACTGCGTCGGTGCTGCTGTCGCTAATGCGGCCTGCGGCGACATTGGTAATCGTACGCTCTTTGCCTGCCGTGCCGATGCTGAGTGTGGATGAAGGTGCGTTACCTGCGAAGTTGCCGAAGGTCAAATCGCCAACGGTAGCAGAGGTCGTCTGAACGGCTGCTTCAGTCGCGGAATTGACACCCAATGCGATGGAGTCTGCATGAGCGGCATTGGCTTTTTTACCGAAGGCAATGGCATTGCTTGCAGAAGCTTTTGCCGAATCGCCGAAGGCAAAGGAATCGCCTGCGGTGGCTTGGGCGTTTTTACCGAAGGCTACGGCACGGTTTTGCGTGGCTTGGGCTTTGTAGCCGATGGCGATGGTATCCTCTCTTTGCGCATCTGCTTCGTTACCCAATGCTAAGGCATTGTTGGCAACGGCTTTGCTGTTCCGACCTGCCGCGACGGTACCGAAAGCAGTTGCGCGGGTATTGAAGCCCAACGCGGTCGCACCCGCCTCTGTGGACTGGCTGTATGCGCCGATTGCAGTAGCGGAGTCTTGGGTGGCCTGCGCGCCGTCACCGACCGCTACGCTGGATTTACCCAACGCTTTGGAAGACTGACCGCCTGCGAAAGAGTTTTGACCGTAAGCATTGGATGATTGACCGACGGCGGTAGCATTGGTGCCGCTGGCTTTGGTGTTCGCACCAATAGCGACGGAACCTTCACCTTTAGTCAAACCGTTGACGGCAGCGACAGAGGCGGTATCTTCGTTGACAGAGGCGTTTTTACCGATGGCGATAGAGTTGGAGATCACTGCCTGCGCGCCTGTACCGACGGCTACGGCAAAGTCACCGGCAGCTTGGGCATCAGCGCCTGCCGCCAGAGCATCCAGCCCGGTTGCGCCGTTATTGTTGTAGTTGCCTCGGGTATTGGAGGCCGTATTAACGCTGTAAAAATGGCTGGAGCTGCCGCCGCCCAATTGGTCAATTTTATTGTTCATCGCTTCTAAAGCGTCGTGAACATTGGCTTTGCCTGTACCACCTAAATTGTTCAGGGTCAGATTGCCTGCATCGTCGATTTGGGTACTGCCACCCAAGGCATCTTTGACGTTTTTACCCAAGTTGAGCAGGTAAGAATTGGTCGCGTAAAGCTGGCTGCCGTTGATGGCATCGGTACTGGTTGCGCTGATGACACCCGCGGAGACGTTTTGAATTTGACGGGTGAAGTTGTTGGCAGGGGTGGTTGCATCGACTTTACCGACGGAAACCGTACCGTAAGACCATGTACCGGCGGCTGTGTAGTTACCGTTCAGTGTGTAATCGCCACTGTGGTGCGCTTCGGTCAAACTGCCGCCACCCAAAGCAACATCGTTTTCATTGACGGCATGGGATTCGTAACCCAAGGCAAGTGCTTTGACAGCATCAGCTTTGGTATATGCACCCAAAGTAACCGCACCTGCTTTTGCCGAAGTCGCAGATACACCCAAGGCGACAGTATTGCCTTCCGCAGCATTGGCGGAATGACCGATAGCAATAGCTTCTGCAGCAAGTGCTTTAGTCGTATTACCAAAGGCAATCGAGCTGTTGCCCGTTGCTTGGGTGTCAAGACCCATCGCCATTGCATAGTCTTCTGAAGCGACAGCGTTGCTGCCGATGGCAATGCCGTTGAGCTTGCTGTTGGTCACCTTTGCCATGTTACCGATGGCTACGGCAAAACGACCGGAGGCATTGGAATCGATACCCAATGCAACCGCCTCACTGCCCGAAGCGTTGGCACGCTGACCGACAGCGACGGAAGAAACGGCTCCGGCAACGGTCTCATGACCGATGGCTATGGTTTCGTGTGCGCTGGCATTGGCGGTCTTACCGATGGCGACGGAATTGTCGCCGCTGGCTTTGGAAACCATACCGACGGCAACTGCGGATTCTTTTTCTGCCAAGGCCGTTTTACCGATGGCTACGGTGTTGCTGAAGCTGCCTTTTGCAGCTTCACCGATGGCGACAGTGGAGGTGACGTTCAATTTTTGGGCATCCGTACCCATGCCTGCTTCTTTACCGATAGCGACGTTGTTCGCGCCAACCACAAATGCACCGGAACCCAGGCCGAGGGCGATGTTGTCAACACCGGTGGCGTTATTGCCCGTACCTTTACCGATAGAGATTTGGCGTTCGTTGGTATAGGCATTGCGACCGCTGTCCGCACCGATATAGACGGTGTCCGCGCCGACCTTGCGTCCTGCGGAAACAGTATCGTCGTACACGCCCGCGTTCGTACCCACTACGATGTTGCCTGTACCTGCCGCTACGGCTTTGTTACCGATGGCAACGGCGTTGTTAGCGGTCGCTTTGCTGTTTTGACCGAGCGAAGTAGAAGTTTCTTTGGTGGCAATGGCTTCTTTACCGACCGCTACGCTGCTTAAACCGGTTGCCTGAGTGGAAAAACCGACGGCAATCGCGCCTTTGGCTGAAGCAGCGGTTTGCGGGCCGACTGCCAAGGCGTTTTCTGCATCTGCATTGCTGTCTACACCGAAGGCTGTGGCGCGCAGACCGTTTGCCGAGCTGCTTTTACCGACGGCAGTAGTATCGTGATTGACTGTCTTAGCACCATAGCCGATAGCTGTTGAGAAATTGCCGGTTGCGTTCGTACCTTTAGTCGGATCCTGACTACCGCCAATCGCGATGGAGGAAGCACCTAACGCATTCGCTTTACCACCGATGGCAATGCCGTAAGAGCCCGAACCTAAAGCCGATTCACCCACGGCAATAGCCCGTTGTCCGGTAGCAATGGCAGTACTCATAATCGCAAGGCTGGCTGCACCTGATGCATTCGCACCCTTGCCAACGGTACTCGCACCACCGATGGCTACGGCGCTCATACCCGAAGTATTGGAATTGAAACCGATGGAAATACCGTTACCTGCTGCTTCAGTAACAGTGGCGCTGGTGCCGATGGCAACAGATGATCTGCCTTGCGCATTTGAAGAGTCGCCGATGCCGACACTGCCGCTTTTGGTTTTCGCCAAGTTACCGATAGCGACGTTTTTGGTTTCCATACCGTTTGCGCCATTACCGATGTAAATGGACTGGGTACTGTCACTGCCACTGCCTGCGTTGGTACCGATGGCGATCACGTTATCGCTGTTCGTGCTGCTTTGTAACGCATTTTCACCGATAGCGATGTTTCGCCCGTTTGCAGAACTGGAGCCGGGACCCGCACCTTTACCGATAGCAATGTCAGCCTGACCTTTCGTTGCCGCACCTTGACCGATGGCAATAGTCTGGTTTTTGGCAGCATTGGCGGAAGAACCGATGGCAATAGAGCCGGTTTCGGCAGTAGCCGAATTCGGACCGATGGCGACGTTACTTTCCCCTTTGGTTTGAGCTCCTTGTCCGATGGCAACAGATTTACCTTGTTTCGGGGATTGTCCGTTATCTTGAGGAATGAAATCTAACGCTGTCGTATTATCATCGCCGCAGACAACGTTGTAGCTGACGGTATCGAAATAGCAGGTGTTATATTCGGTACCTTCGACAGCCTCGGCAACAGCTTTACCATTGGCAAGGGTTTTGCCGCTATTTTCTGCGGCCATAGCTTGACCGCTGGCAAGCAGCAGACCGGACATGATGGCGGTAAATGCGAAGCGCACGCCTGCGGAGGCAACAATACCGCCTATGCCTGATGAAGCTGTTTTCCCATGCGCTTTGGCAAATTCTGCCACCGCGTTCCACGTCTGTGTGGTTTCGTTCCATACGACACGATAGATTTTATTCATGCTGACTCTCTGATTTAAAATGTTAAACAAATAAACTTAATATATTATTGAACTGATGGAATAACCTGCTTTTCAAACATCCAATCCAATAACCAAAAATGAAAATATCGTATTTGATACCGATATTTCGATTGCAAAATTTATTCAACGGATATGACGCATATTGTCACTTTCAAACAAATTTCAGGATTTATCTATACCTCAGATAACAATCTCCCAAACATTGTTTGTCGACCTTTTGGCTATTTATCTATCCGATTATCTTTGATGACTTCTATTTTCTTAACTTTATTTTGCAATTAAAGCGAAACTTTATCTTTTTATCTGAAAGCAATTTATATGCCAAAACCCTTTTTACCTGAATTCATCCGTACTGAAAAAATGATATTTTTAAGTATCCGACATCCAAAAATAAGAAAAGAGGTCGTCTGAAAACGTTTCAGACGACCTCTGTAAAACTTATGTTAATTCAATATTAATGAATAGCTTTTAAAATACTATCCTCAGCAAGTTGGCGATGTTAGACGGCATTATTCTGTATAATGCCGCAATGTTTTTGAAACAAGGAATAAAAATGCTTACCCCAGAACAAGTCAAATCGCTGATTGAAGGCGTCGCCGCTTGCGAACACGTCGAAGTCGAAGGCGACGGACATCACTTCTTCGCCGTCATTGTCTCTTCCGAGTTTGAAGGCAAAGCCCGCCTCGCCCGCCACCGCCTGATCAAAGACGGTCTGAAAGCGCAATTGGCCAGCAACGAATTGCACGCGCTGTCGATTTCTGTTGCCGCCACGCCTGCGGAATGGGCGGCGAAGCAGCAATAAGCCGTTACCTCAGACAAAAAAAGGTCGTCTGAAACCTGAATCGGAGTTTCAGACGACCTTTTTTAATTTACACAATGTTGAATTGCCGCTTAATAAACATCAGGAATGCAGGCAGATCGGTGTTGCTCCTTATGCCGCCGCTTCGAGTTTTTCGACCATGCCGACGCCGACGCCGCAGATGCCGACGTGCACCGCCACCACCGGCGATACGGGGACGCCGTCATCCAAACAGATACCGGTCCGCTTGAAGAAGCGTTCTGCAAATATCCGATACCGGTCGCGTTCGCCCGTATAAAGACCGCCGAGGATAAATTGTTCCCTGTTTTTGCCTTGCATCAGTTTCAACACTTGGTCGATGATGACATCAAACATTTTTTCGTCATCGGAAGTGGATTCGACCCGGCACAACTGATCTTTCGAAAAGCGCAATACGGCGCGCAGCCCCAACCAGTCGCACAGCGAAGCACCCAATCTTGCCATCGTGCCGCTGCCGACCAGGGATTTGATTGTGGACAGTCCGAAAATGATGTTGCAACGTTCTTTTAATTTTTCCAGATAGGCAACGATTTCAGTCGGATTTTTTCCTTCGCGCAACAGGCGGTCTGCTTCCAAAGCAAAAAAGCCTTCGGGCATACAGCATGTCCCTGTATCGACGACATGGACTTTCAACTGCGGAACCTGCTCGGCAACTTGACGCACCATATCGGCAGAATCACTTAATTTGTGGCTCAACGTCGTCACGATGGCTTCGTGATAACCCTGACCGACCAAATATTGAAAAGTCCTCAATAAATCTTCAGACGACGGCGGTGTTGTAGAAACATCGCTGTCCAAATGCTCGCGGCGCCAATTGCAATATTCTTCATTGCTGATTTCCAGTCCGTCAGCGAACTCTTGTTGTTCCATAAATACATTCAGATGCAGAATCTGAATCGGGCTGTCCCGATCAAGTATGCCCGACAAAGAGCCACTCGACGTGGACAATACCGCGCAACGATATAAGGCATAAGAGCCTGTCATACACTGCTCCCTTGTGCATCAAAACAATGCAAAATCCAAAACTAATAAATGACCATCTAAGCGGTCTATTTTAATGATAAACGGTATGTAAATTTTTGTCCATATATTAATAGTTTTGAACATTATTTTGAAACTAAACACTATATTCTAAAATAATAGTCATCATTCATTGCCATATGGTTTTTACGCCTCCTTTTAAACACCGGCGTTTACATATCGTTTACAATACAGCTACTTCCCAATCAAAAGACTATCCCATGCAGAAAATCACCCTGATTGCCGCCTGTGCGCCCGACCGTTGCATAGGCATCAACAACACCATGCCTTGGCACTTACCCGAAGACTTCGCATTTTTCAAATCCTATACCCTCAACAAACCCGTCGTGATGGGGCGGAAAACTTGGGAATCCCTGCCCCGCAAGCCGCTGCCCGGCCGCCGCAATATCGTCATCAGCCGTCAGGCAGATTATCCGGCAGAAGGCGCAGAAACCGTCGGCAGCCTTGAAGAGGCTTTGGCATTATGTGCCGCTGCGGAAGAAATCATCATCATGGGCGGCGCACAAATCTATGCCCAAGCCCTGCCGCTCGCCAGCGATTTACGGATTACCGAAGTGGCATTGAGCGTTGAAGGCGATGCGTTTTTCCCCGAATTTTCGCCGTCAGAATGGCACGAAGCCGCCCGCGAAACCCACACCTCCGCCAACGGCACAAGCTACGCATTCGTCCATTACACCCGCATCCGATAAGCAAAAACAGGCGGTTTGCCGTCAAACCGTCCGCCAGCGATGCGATGAATCAATAAAATCAGAAAAGGTCGTCTGAAAACCGGTTTTCAGACGACCTTTTTGATTCTTAAACAAGCCGATATAGCGAATTAAATTAAGCCTGCCGTAGCGTGGGCTTCGCCCGCGAATCTGCCGATCAAAATCCTGAATTGAGCAATCAACCAAGCCGTTTTCCGCGGGCAAAGCCCACGCTACAATCCGCGACCAGTATCAGCGGCGTGCCGTTGTTCCCGAACCCGCCTACCAAGTCGAATAAGGATGCTTGCTCAAATACGCATTGGTAAATTTCCCTTCCGACGTAATCTCTGCGCCCAGCCAGTCCGGTTTTTCAAACGGCGTATCTTCCGCAGGCAGCTCGAGTTCCGCCACCACCAAAGGCGCGTTGTCGCCAAAATACTCGTCGATTTCAAACACAAAGCCCTTAAATTCCACCCGATAACGGTGTTTTTCCATCTTAAACGGACACATCGTCTCCATCATCTGCTGCGCGTGCGCCAAAGGAATTTCGTATTCAAACTCGCTGCGGCTGACATCTGAAATATAGCCTTTCAAAGTCAGCCAAGCCTTGTCGTCAATAATGCGCACGCGGATGGTGCGCTCTTTTTCCACGCTCAAATAGCCCTGTTGCAACACCTGCGGCGCAGAGGCTTCGCGCTTCCAATCATCGTTTTTCAACAGGAAGCGGCGTTCGATTTCAATAGTCATCTGTTTGATTCCAATATAAAAGAAGGTCGTCTGAAAACGGGTTTTGCCAGTTTCACAAACGCATCAAAACGGCTTGAACACCACCATATACAAGGCGACGACCATCATCAATACAGGCACTTCGTTAAACACCCTGTACCACTTGTGCGAATGCGTATTGCGTTTTTCCTCAAAGCCGCGAAGCAGCGCGCCGCAATAAAATTGATAAGCCAAAAGCAGCAATCCCATCAACAGCTTCACATGCAGCCAGCCCTGCCCCCACCAACCTGTAACAAACGGAATCAAAATACCGAACACCAGCGTCCCGAAGCCCAACGGCGACATAAACTTATACAGCCGCCGCGACATCGCCGAGAGCCGCTCATATTCCACCGGCTGCTCCGCCACTTCGACCTGCGCCAGATTCACAAAAATCCGCGGCAAATAAAACAGCCCGGCGAACCACGAAATGACCAAAAACACATGAAATAGTTTAAACCACAAATACATTTTCAGACGACCTCACGCTCGAAAGCGCATATTTTACCCGCCAAACCGCAGCGGCTGTTTTCTTTATGTCAACAACTGTCTGTTTTACGCCCGAAAAATTGTAAATTACGTCATAATTTCGCACAGTTGATATGCAATAAGATTAAACTTTGTTAAAATGCGCATGTAATTAAAACTAATAGCCGCCAGACCTCGCGGAACAAACACAAAACGGAAAGAAAACATGATTAAGCAATTTGAAATCAGCACCAGCGTTCAAAAACAACTCGGCGACTACCTCGCCGCCAACCAAACCGACCTCAAAACCGCCATGGCGGACGAAACCAGCAACGGCGAAGTCGCCGCCATCATCCATGCCGGCCTGCCCATGATGGTTCGCAAAATCTATTCTCTGGAAAAAATGAAAAACTTCTTCTGGACGAAAAAAGAGCTGATGGTCGAATTCGTCGCCATGCGCCTTGCCGCCGCCGAAAAGAAAACCGCCAAGAAAAAACGTTAATCCTTCCGACTCATTGAAGAAAAAGACAAAAAGGTCGTCTGAAAACCGACATCAAGGTTTTCAGACGACCTTTATCATCGTGAAATCACTATATAATACCGTCCATTAAATTCCCGATACGAGCCAGCCATGTCCGCATCCCAACCCACCATCGCCGCCATCGCCACCGCACCCGGACGCGGCGGCGTCGGCGTTATCCGCCTTTCCGGCAAAAACCTGCTGCCTTTGGCGCAAACCCTCTGCGGCGGCAAAACGCCCAAACCGCGCACCGCGCTTTACACCGACTTTCTCGGCGGCGACGGGCAGCCGATAGACAACGGCATCCTGCTCTACTTCGCCGCCCCCGCCAGCTTTACCGGCGAAGATGTGATTGAATTGCAGGGACACGGCGGCCCCGTCGTGATAGACATGCTGCTCTCGCGCTGCCTCGAACTGGGCGCGCGTATGGCGGAGCCGGGCGAATTTACCAAACGCGCCTTCCTCAACAACAAACTCGACCTTGCCCAAGCCGAAAGCGTCGCCGACCTCATCGACGCCTCCAGCAAATCCGCCGCACGCATGGCGTTGCGTTCGCTTAAAGGCGCGTTTTCACAACACATCCACGAGCTGGTGGACGACCTTATTACCCTGCGGATGTTGGTCGAAGCCACGCTCGACTTCCCCGAAGAAGACATCGATTTTCTCGAAGCCGCCAACGCGCGCGGCAAGCTCCAAGCCCTGCAAGGTCGTCTGAAAACCGTCCTCGCCAGCGCGGAACAAGGCGCGATTTTGCGCGAAGGCATGAACGTCGTCCTCGTCGGCGCGCCCAACGTCGGCAAATCCAGCCTGCTCAACGCCTTGGCGGGCGACGACATCGCCATCGTAACCGACATCGCCGGCACCACCCGCGACACCGTGCGCGAACAAATCACCCTCGACGGCGTGCCCGTCCACATCATCGACACCGCCGGCCTGCGCGAAACCGACGACGTAGTCGAACAAATCGGCATCGAGCGCAGCCGCAAAGCCGTCGCCGAAGCCGATGTCGCCCTGATTCTGATTGACCCGCGCGAAGGCGTGAACGCCAAAACCCAAGCCATTTTGAACAGCCTGCCCGAAGGTTTGAAAAAAATCGAAATCCACAACAAAGCCGACCTGACCGGCGAACCCGTCGCCGTCCGTTCAGACGGCCTCGCGCAAACCGGCGCGAACACCGTCATCAGTCTGTCCGCCAAAACCGGCGCAGGTCTCGACTTGCTCAAACACGCGCTGTTGCAGGAAGTCGGCTGGCAGGGCGAAAGCGAAAGCCTGTTCCTCGCCCGCAGCCGCCACCTCAACGCCTTACACGAAGCCGAAGCCGAGCTGGAAAATGCCGCCCTCTGCGACAACAACCAAATCGAACTTTTCGCCGAACACCTGCGCCTCGCCCAAAACGCGTGCAGCGAAATCACCGGCGAATTCACCGCCGACGATTTGCTGGGCGTGATTTTCTCGCGTTTCTGCATCGGCAAATAAGATTAAACCTTATCCATATGCGAAAGGTCGTCTGAAAACCAAGATTCAGGTTTCAGACGACCTTTGCCGTTTCAAAACATCGGTTTTTAATAAAATCCACGGATTGCTCACAACTTACCCACAATTCAAACTTTGCTCCAATTTAATCAAATTAAACCTAATTCATTGAAAAATATCAATATACAAAAAGGTCGTCTGAAAATTTTCAGACGACCTTTTAAATTGTTCACAAAATTATCAACAGGACTAGGGTTATCGGCATCAAACCAGATTCTGCGGATTGCCTGCGACGAAGCGGTTGATGTTGTCCACAAGGATGTCAAACAGACGGTTGGCGGCCTCTTGGCTTGCCCATGCAATGTGTGGCGTGACAATGAGGTTGGGCAGTCGAGCTTTCAGCAGAGGGTTGCCGTCGCGCGGCGGCTCTTGTGTTAACACGTCAAAACCTGCCCCGCCGATTTGGCCGTATTTCAACGCCGCAACCAAAGCGGCTTCATCAACCAAGCCGCCGCGCCCGCAGTTGATGAGGATGGCGCCGGGCTTCATCTGTTGCAACTCGGCTTCGCCTATCATGTTTGCCGTTTCCGGCGTGAGCGGGCAATGCAGCGACAGCGCGTCGGCAGTGCGGACGGCTTCGTCAAAGGAAACGTAGCCGTCGCGGACGGTTTCGGCGTGTTTGTGTTCGACAAACACGACCTTCATTTTGAACGCCTGTGCATAAGTTGCCAGCGTCTGTCCGATGTTGCCGCGACCGAAAATCGCCAGTGTTTTACCGTTTAAATCGCGCATCGGTGCGCCGAGGTGGCAGAAAAACGGCGAGTTTTCCCACAAGCCTGCTGCAACGTCTCGCTGATAGGCAGGCAGGTTGCGCATCAGGGTAATCATCATCATAAACGCGTGTTCCGCCACGGATTCATTGCCGTAAGCGCGGATGTTGCACACGCTCACGCCCGCTTGCTTGGCGGCAGCAAGGTCAACATTGTTGACGCCCGTCGCGGCTAGCGCAATCAGTTTGAGCTGCGGGTTAGCGGCGATGTGTTCGGCGGAAATCACGACTTTGTTGGTAATGATGATGTCCGCGCCCTGTATGCGCTCGGCGGTCTGATGCGCCTCAGTCGAACCATAGCTGCTTAAAGTATGCGGAAAATCAAAGTCAAACGGACGGTCGGCAAGCGTGTCGCGGTCGAGAACGGCAATGCACAGTGGATTCATATTTTACCTATCAAAAATAAAATAATGATTTAAATAAACTAATTTTGAATAAAATATTCAAAAGATACGGCGCAGTTGAGAATAGTTATAGTGGATTAACAAAAATCAGGACAAGGCGACGAAGCCGCAGACAGTAC
>JUNU01000155.1 GCA_001067655.1 Neisseria lactamica | reverse complement strand
CTGTACTGTCTGCGGCTTCGTCGCCTTGTCCTGATTTTTGTTAATCCACTATAATCCACGATAATGAACAAGGGACGCATGATTGCGCCCCTTGTTGTGTATTTGAAGGAAAGTATGATGGTTCAACACAAAAAGGTCGTCTGAAAACTGTTTCAGACGACCTTTCGGGTTTTATGGGGAACCGGCTTTATTTTGCGCCAAAATTGGGTTGCAGCAGGGCGCAGGGTTGGCGTTCCCTGCGGCTGCGGCGGCTGCGTCCGGCGATGGTGCCGCAGGCGGCGCCGGGATCGGTTTTGTCGGCTTTTTGGGATTTGTCGCCGCGCTCGTTACGTTCATTGCGTTCGCTGCGGTTGTTCCGTTCGGAGCGGTTTCTGTCGCTGCCGCGGCTGCGGGTTGGGGCGGCTTGGGTGTCTGCGGCGGCATCGCTGTCGGCGTCACTTCCCCACCAGTTCGGCTCGAAACCTTCGATGCGTTCGACTGCCAAGTCGTTGCCGGTCAGCTCCTTGATGGCTTCAAACATTTTCTGCTCGGTTTTGTCCATCAGGGAAATGGCGACGCCGTCCGCGCCCGCCCTGCCGGTGCGTCCGATGCGGTGGACGTAGTCTTCGGGCTGGGTCGGCAGTTCGTAGTTGATGACGAAGGGCAGCTCGGCGATATCCAAACCGCGTGCGGCGACGTCGGTGGCGACGAGGACGCGCAGGCTGCCTTCTTTGAAGGCGTTGAGGGTTTCGAGGCGGCTTTGCTGGGATTTGTCGCCGTGGATGGATTGGGCGGCAAGGTTGCGGCGCACGAGGTCGCGGGTCACTTGGTCGACGCTTTGTTTGGTTTTGCAGAACACGATGACTTGGTTCATCTGCAAATCGACAATCAGCCGCTCTAAAAGATTGCGTTTTTTGAGCGCGTCAACGGCGATGATGTGCTGCTCGACATTGGCGCTGGTGGTATTTTGCGCGGCGACTTCGACGATTTCGGGCGCGTTCATAAAATCTTTGGCGAGCTTGCGGATGGGGGGCGCGAAGGTTGCGGAAAAGAGCAGGGTTTGGCGTGGCTTGGGCAGCATCTGCATGATTTTGCGGATGTCGTCGATGAAACCCATATCGAGCATACGGTCGGCTTCGTCGAGGACGACGATTTCGACTTTGTTTAAATTGATGTTTTTCTGTTTGACGTGGTCAAGCAGCCTGCCGACGGTAGCGACGACGATTTCGCAGCCGGCGCGCAGGTCGGCGGTTTGTTTGTCCATGTTGACGCCGCCGAAAAGGACGGTGTGCCGCAACGGCAGATTTTTGATGTAACCCTGCACGTTTTGGTCGATTTGGTCGGCAAGTTCGCGCGTCGGGGTCAATACGAGCATACGCACGGGGTGCATCGCGGGCGAGGTACTGGAAGTGGCGTAGCGTTTGAGGCGTTCCAAGCTGGGCAGCATGAAGGCGGCAGTTTTGCCTGTGCCGGTTTGGGCGGCGGCGAGCAAGTCGTGGCCGGCGAGTGCTTTGGGGATGGCGGCGGCTTGGATGGGCGTCGGGTTTTCGTAACCTTGTTCGGTCAGCGCGGAAACGATTTCGCTGCCAAGCCCGAGTGAGGCGAATGGATTCATGGCGGTATCTTTCTGTCCGGACGGGATGCGGAATGCCGCATGGGGTCGTCTGAAACGGGAGGATGTTTTGATTGTGTATTTGATAGGATGCCGCCGGCAAAGTGTGCGGCCGGTTTACGGCAAACCGCAGAAGTGGGGATGTGGTCTCTGCGGTATGGAAAGGTAAGCGCGATTATGCCATAAAACCCTTGCGCCGCCCAACGGCAGGCGGTCGGGGCGTTGGGATTGGGCGGTGTTGCCGGAGTGGAAAGGGGATTTTTTACATTGCCATGCCGGCGGCGTTTATGTCTCTTAAATTTTTGAAACCGCTTATCATTTCCTGACGGCATTTACTGTCATAGTTCAAACTTATCAAAACCTTTCATATGTAAATGAAACTAAATCGTACTGATGAGACTCTGTTTTGAGACAGACGCAAATTTGCGCTGTAAACCATCAATCACAATAGGAATATACGACATGAAAACTTTATTGATCGCCGTTGCCGCTGCAAGCCTGATGCTGGGTGCCTGCTCTAGCAGCAAAACTACTGAAGAAGCTAAAACCCCTAGCGTAAGCGTTGAAGAGGCAATCGCTCAATGTCAACAAGCTTCCGGTGCAAACCAAGACCGCGCTGTGTTCGATGCATGTATGAAAGACAAAGGCTACCAACGCAGCGCCGCTGAAGGCGCAGCCGCTGCCGCTGCTTCTGCACCTGCCGCACAATAAGCACAGCTAGGAATTATTGATGTATCACCCGATCTGTTCGGGGTCATACATCAACAATTTCTCGCCATGCTTGTTCCGCCTGATTCCATTCACTCCCGGAAGGTAGGGCGGGCGCAAACGGAAAGGTCGTCTGAAAACTGTTTTCAGACGACCTTTCCGTTTGTTTTATCCGGCGGATTCGGTTATTACAAGGCGCGGTCGAAATACAGCGGCACACCCGATGCTTCGCTCATGCGCAGCAGGTAGTCCATAATCTTCTGCGGCCATTCGACACCGCGCACGACGGTCAGGTTGCGCAATATCGGGAACACCAATATGTCTTCCATGCCGATTTCGCCGTTCAAGCCTGCTCCGCCTTTTGTCATCAGCGTTTCCAGTTCCGCCAAATCCCCGTTCAGCCGTTGCACATACTGACCGGTTTTCTCCAAATTGGCGGCGAAGCTGCCGATGCTTTTCTCTTTTTTGTCCGTGAAATATTTTACCGCTTCCGGCGTTTCAAATTCGGGCAGCTCGAGTTTGATCACGCGCGGCTGGACGAGTTTCAGGTTGTATTCGCCCACTTTGTCCAACCATGCCTGGATTTCGGGGCGGGTTTCATCTTTCAGACGACCCTCGCGGTCAAGATAGCGGACAACGTCCAAACTCTCGCCCATAAACGAACCGTCTTCTTTTTGCAGGATGGGCACTTGTTTCGCGCCGATCATGCCGATCGGCGTTGCCTCGTCGTCGTTTGCCAGCACGACTTCTTCAACGTCCGCGCCAAACAGCCCAGCCGCCATCCGCGCACGCACGCAAAACGGGCAATGGTCGTAAATATACAGCTTCATCGGATACTCCTTTTCATGTTCATCAAACGGACGAACCATATCATTTAAGGTCGTCTGAAACAACCCGCTTACATACAACAGCCCGCAAATCCGCTTTACAACCTGTTACAATAAACCTGTTTTTATCGAAACGAAAAGACACCATCATGACCAACACCAGCCCGATTCAAGACACGCAAAGCGCGACTCCGCAAGAATTGCGCGAATGGTTCGACAGCTACTGCGCCGCGCTGCCGGACAACGATAAAAACCTCATCGGTACCGCATGGTCGCTGGCGCAGGAACACTATCCCGCCGATGCCGCCACGCCGTATGGCGAACCGCTGCTCGACCATTTGCTCGGCGCAGCGCAGATGGTCAATGAACTCGACCTGCTCCCCGATGCCGTCGCCGCGACGCTGCTTGCCGACATCGGACGCTACGTCCCCGACTGGAACCTCTTGGTTTCCGAACGCTGCAACAGCACCGTCGCCGAGTTGGTCAAAGGTGTGGACGAAGTGCAGAAGCTCACCCACTTCGCCCGAGTAGACAGCCTCGCCACGCCTGAAGAGCGCGCCCAGCAAGCCGAAACCATGCGTAAAATGCTGCTGGCGATGGTTACCGACATCCGCGTCGTGTTGATCAAACTCGCCATGCGCACCTGCACCATGCAGTTCCTCAGCGAGGTTCCCGACAGCCCCGAAAAACGCGCCGTCGCCAAAGAAACCCTCGACATCTTCGCCCCGCTCGCCAACCGTTTGGGCGTGTGGCAGCTCAAATGGCAGCTCGAAGACCTCGGCTTCCGCCATCAAGAACCCGAAAAATACCGCGAAATCGCGCTGCTTTTGGACGAAAAACGCACCGAACGCCTCGAATATATCGAAAACTTCCTCAACATCCTGCGCGGTGAACTCAAGAAATACAATGTCCATTTCGAAGTCGCCGGCCGCCCGAAACACATCTACTCCATTTACAAAAAAATGGTGAAGAAAAAACTCAGCTTCGACGGCCTCTTTGACATCCGCGCCGTGCGGATTCTGGTTGATACCGTACCCGAGTGTTACACCACGCTGGGTATCGTCCACAGCCTCTGGCAGCCCATCCCCGGCGAGTTCGACGACTACATCGCCAACCCAAAAGGCAACGGCTATAAAAGTTTGCACACCGTCATCGTTGGCCCGGAAGACAAAGGCGTGGAAGTGCAAATCCGCACTTTCGATATGCACCAATTCAACGAATTCGGTGTCGCCGCCCACTGGCGTTACAAAGAGGGCGGCAAGGGCGATTCCGCCTACGAACAAAAAATCGCCTGGTTGCGCCAACTCTTGGACTGGCGCGAAAACATGGCGGAAAGCGGCAAGGAAGACCTCGCCGCCGCCTTCAAAACCGAGCTTTTCAACGATACGATTTACGTCCTGACCCCGCACGGCAAAGTCCTCTCCCTGCCTACGGGCGCAACCCCCATCGACTTCGCCTACGCCTTGCACAGCAGCATCGGCGACCGTTGCCGCGGCGCAAAAGTCGAAGGGCAAATCGTGCCGCTGTCCACCCCGCTCGAAAACGGACAACGCGTCGAAATCATTACCGCCAAAGAAGGGCATCCTTCCGTCAACTGGCTCTACGAAGGCTGGGTCAAATCCAGCAAGGCAATCAGCAAAATCCGCGCCTACATCCGTCAGCAAAACGCCGACACCGTGCGCGAAGAAGGCCGCGTCCAACTCGACAAGCAGCTTGCCAAACTCACGCCTAAACCCAACCTGCAAGAGCTTGCCGAAAACCTCGGCTTCAAAAAACTCGACGACCTTTATACCGCCGTCGGACAAGGCGAAATTTCCAACCGCGCCATCCAGAAAGCCTGCGGCACGCTGAACGAACCGCCGCCCGTGCCTGTCAGCGAAACCACCATCGTCAAACAGTCCAAAATTAAAAAAGGCGGCAAAACGGGTGTGCTCATCGACGGTGAAGACGGGCTGATGACCACGCTTGCCAAATGCTGCAAACCCGCGCCGCCCGACGATATTGTCGGCTTCGTTACCCGCGAACGCGGCATTTCGGTACACCGCAAAACCTGCCCGTCTTTCCAACACCTCGCTGAACAAGCGCCTGAAAAAGTGCTGGACGCGAGCTGGGCGGCATTGCAGGAAGGACAAGTGTTCGCCGTCGATGTCGAAATCCGCGCCCAAGACCGCTCAGGGCTTTTACGCGACGTATCCGATGCACTCGCCCGCCACAAACTCAACGTTACCGCCGTGCAAACCCAGTCCCGCGACTTGGAAGCCAGCATGAGGTTCACGCTGGAAGTCAAACAAGTCAACGACCTCCCGCGCGTCCTCGCCAGCCTCGGTGACGTCAAAGGCGTCTTGAGCGTAACGAGGTTGTAAGATGGAACAAAAAGGTCGTCTGAAAAACGGATTTCGAGTTTTTCAGACGACCTTTTCGGCGAATTCGGTATCGTAATCGATATTGGAAATATCTGTTCAGTCATCCCCGCCTGCGCGGGAATAACGGCAATTTGAGTAGCTTCGATAAATCGTTATCTGCTTCCCAAAAACAGCGATACCTTCAAAATAAAGGTCGTCTGAAACCCTAAAACAAGGTTTCAGACGACCTTTTGTGTTGCCAAGCTCAAAGCTTTGAAAGGCTGAACCTGATTCGGGCAAGAATCAATGATCGACGGTAATGCCTTTGTTTTCCTGCTGTTTCTGTTCGTCCAGTTTCTTTTGCAGGGTGTCGCACGGGGTGTCGCAGTCGCAGACTTTTTTCATGCCCAACGAGGAGATGCCGCCGCAACTGCCTTTGATGGTGCGCTTGGAGAAAATATAGCCGACCGCCATGCCGAGAATGACGAGGAGGAAGAGGCCGAAGGTGAGAAGTAGGGTTTTCATGATGGTGTTCCTGTGGGATGGATATGAGTGCGTGGATATAGTGGATTAACTTTAAACCAGTACGGCGTTGCCTCGCCTTGCCGTA